>NZ_JBEOVN010000090.1:0-27379 GCF_040295565.1 Streptomyces sp. NPDC002785
CGGATCCCGTACCGCAGGCGCCTCGGAGGCGTACAGCTGCTCGTTACAGCTTCTCGATCACGTAGTCGACGCAGGCCGTCAGGGCCTGGATGTCCGACGGGTCGATCGCCGGGAACATCGCCACGCGCAGCTGGTTGCGGCCCAGCTTGCGGTACGGCTCGGTGTCGACGATCCCGTTGGCGCGCAGCGCCTTGGCGACGGCCGAGGCGTCGATCTCGTCCGCGAAGTCGATCGTGCCGATGACCTGGGAGCGCTTCGCCGGGTCGGTGACGAACGGGGTCGCGTACTTGGACTCCTCCGCCCAGCCGTACAGGTTCCGCGCCGAGGTGGCCGTGCGGCGGACCGAGAAGTCCAGGCCGCCCTGGGTGTTCAGCCAGTTCAGCTGCTCGTTCAGGAGGAAGAGCGTGGCCAGGGCCGGGGTGTTGTACGTCTGGTTCTTGAGGGAGTTGTCGATCGCCGTGGGCAGGCTGAAGAACTCCGGGATGTGGCGGCCCGACGCGTGGATGCGCGCGGCGCGCTCCAGGGCTGCCGGGGAGAAGACGCCGATCCAGAGGCCGCCGTCGGAGGCGAAGGACTTCTGCGGGGCGAAGTAGTAGACGTCCGACTCGGTGATGTCGACCGGCAGGCCGCCCGCGCCGGAGGTGGCGTCCACGAGGACCAGGGAGCCCTCGTCGGCGCCCGCGACGCGCTTGACCGGCGCGGCGACACCGGTCGAGGTCTCGTTGTGCGTGAACGCGTAGACATCGACGCCCGCCTCGGCCTGCGGGTCCGGGTGGGTGCCCGGGTCGGAGGCGATCACGGTCGGGTCGGCCAGCCACGGGGCGAGCTTGGCGGCCTTCGCGAACTTCGACGAGAACTCGCCGAAGGTGAGGTGCTGGGACTTCGTCTCGATGAGTCCGTGCGTCGCGATGTCCCAGAAGGCGGTGGAGCCGCCGTTGCCCAGGATCACCTCGTAGCCCTCGGGGAGGGAGAAGAGGTCGCGCACGCCCTGACGTACCGCGCCGACCAGGTTCTTGACCGGGGCCTGGCGGTGGGACGTACCGAGAAGAGACGTACCGGTGGCGGCCAGCGCGTCGAGCGCCTCCGTCCGCACCTTGGAAGGACCGGCGCCGAAGCGTCCGTCGGCGGGCTTGATGTCAGCGGGAATCTGGATATCGGCCACGAACCGGAGCGTAGTACCTCACGGACACGGTCGAGGACCGTGTCCGTCGGATGAGACGCACGCTCCGGGCCGTGGACGGCGTACGAGAAGTCCGGTCAGCCCAGTTCCACCGGCAGGTCGTGCAGGTCGTTCTGGGTGACGATCGGCTTGTTCCGCAGCTCGGCCGCCGGGACGGCGAGTTCCAGCTCGGGGAACCGCTCGTACAGCGCGGGCAGCGCCACCCCCGCCTCCAGCCGGGACAGTGCCGCACCCGGGCAGACGTGCGCGCCGTGGCCGAACGCGATGTGGCGGTTGGGGGAGCGGGTGATGTCGAAGTCACCGGCCGTCGGCCCGTGCTGCGCCTCGTCGCGGCCGAGCGCGCCGAACGAGACGATCAGTGCCTCGCCCTTCGGCAGGACCTTGTCGCCCACCTTGACGTCCTCAGTGGCGAACCGGATCAGTACATGCGAAGTGGGCGTGTTCCAGCGCAGGGTCTCCTCGATCACGTTCTCCCACGGCACGTCTCCGTTCAGCACCTGCGTGCGCTGCTCGGGGTGTGTCTGGAGCGCGACGACCGCGTTCACGATCAGGCTGATCGTGGTCTCGTGACCGGCCGTGATGATCAGCTGGAGGGTGTTGACGATCTCCTCGTCGGTGAGGTGGTCGCCGTCCTCGGAGGCCACGATCAGGGCGCTGGTGAGGTCGTCACCAGGGTTCTCCCGCTTGGAGTCGACGATCTTCGTGAAGAGCGCGCCGAGGTCCGCCATCATCTGAGGGACCTCCGCCGGCGGTGTCTGCGTCGAGAAGAACTTCTCGAAGAGCTCCTTCAGCCGCGGGTGGTCCGCGCTGTCCACGCCCATCAGCTCGCTGATCACGTTCATCGGCAGCGGATACGCGAACTCCGCCTTCAGGTCGACCCGCTCGCCCTTCGGCAGCGCGGCCAGCCGGTCCAGGCTCGCCTTGGTCAGCGCCTCGATGCCGGCCCGCAGCCGCTCCACCCGCTTCACGGTCAGTGCCTGTGCGACCAGGGTGCGCAGCCGGCGGTGGTCCGTGCCGTCGACCGTGAGCATGGAGCGGCCCGGGTTGGCGAGGCCGATCAGCGGCCAGTCCATGGGTATCTCGCCGCGCTGCCAGGCGCCCCAGACGTTGATGTCCTTCACGATCCGGCTGTCGGTGAGAAGCTGCCGCGCCTCGGCGTGGTGGGTGACCGCGTAGCAGTGCACCCCGCCCGGCAGTTCCACCTCGGCGAGCGGGCCCGCCGCCCGCAGCCGGGCGCTCTCGCCGTCCAGGTCGGTGACAAAGGCATCGAGGGCGATCCGAGTCATTTCTGGCCTCCGATGGCGGGGGTGGGCGTGAAGGCCACCGGCAGGTCCGTCAGGCCCCGCAGCCACGGGGACGGGCGCCGGGTGAGCTGCCCGGCGGGGACGGCGAGGTCGATGTCCGGGAGCCGGTCCAGCAGCACCTCGATGCCGGTACGGGCGATGACCTCGGCGGTCTCCTGGGCCGGGAACGGGCAGCGGTGCTCGCCGTGACCGAAGGAGAGGAACGCGTTGTTGCCGCCGGTCAGCGCGGAACCGTCGGTGCGGACCTGCGGGTCCGCGTTGGCAGCGGCGATGCCCAGCAGCAGCAGGTCGCCCGCCTGGATGAGGCGGCCGCCGAGATGGGTGTCGCGCGATGCCCAGCGGCCCGCGATGTTCTGCGATGGAGTGTCCTCCCAGAGCACCTCGTTCATCGCTTCGGCGACGCTGTGCCGGCCGCCCGAGAGGGAGGCGGCGAACCGGTCGTCGGTGAGCATCAGCCGCAGCGAGTTGCCGATCCAGTCGGCGGTCGGCTGGTGGCCCGCCGCCATCATGACCATCAGGTCCTGCGCGACCTCCTCGTCGGTGAAGCCGCCGCGGTCGGCGATCATCCGCGAGGCGACGTCGTCACCGGGCTCGGTGTGCTTGTCGGCCAGCAGCTGGAACATGGACGAGGCGAGGTGCTGCTGGCCGGCCAGCGCCCGCTCCCGGCCGTCGATCATGTCGTTGAGCGAGCCGACGAGCGCGTGGCCGATGGCGTCGTTGAAGCCGTAGATCTTCGCCAGTACGAGGGCGGGGAGCAGCATCGCGTAGTCGGCGATGATGTCGGTTTCGCCCGTGGTGCAGAACTCGTCGACGAGAGTGTCGGCGAACTCCTCCGCGTACCGCTTGAGCGCGAACGGGTCGACGGCCTCCAGGGCATTGCTGATCATTTCGGCGCGTTCGGTGTGCCGGGGGCCGACCGTGTAGAGGATGGACGGCTGCTTGCGGCCGATCATGGGGAGCAGCGGCCAGTCGTCGGGGATGCGGTCCCACTGGTTCCACAGGTCGGAGTCGCGGCTGAACAGCACCGGGTCGCTGGTGAGCTGGTGCAGTTCGCGGTAGCCGAGCACCAGCCAGGCGGGGACGTCGCCGTCCAGGACGACGGGTGCCACGGCCCCGTGGTCGCGGCGCATCTCCCGGTACAGCCGGGTCGGTTCGGTCTGGAACCGGGGGCCGGAGAGCGGCGCGCGGCCCTGGGACACGGGGCAGCCGGTGGGTGGCGCCGGGGGCTGGGTCACGAGGTGGGCTCCGGGGTCTTCTCCGGCGCGATCTCCGGACGGGCGGCGGACGGGTCGGCAGGCGTGGTGGCGGACGGCGCCGAGGCCCTGCCGCGCGACAGGGTGTGCAGGTGCTCGACCAGCGTGATCAGTACGTACTTGCTGGAGGAACGGTCCCGGGCGTCGCACTCCACCAGGGGTACGTCGTCCGAGAGGTCGAGCGCCTCCCGTATCTGCTGTTCGGTGTGGAGCGGGCCGCCGAAGTCGTTGCACGCCACGATGAACGGCGTGCCGTGGTGCTCCAGGCGGTCGATGGCGTACCAGGAGTCGGCGAGCCTGCGGGTGTCGACGAGGACGACGGCACCGAGCGTGCCCGAGAACAGCCGGTCCCACAGGAACCAGAACCGTTCCTGGCCGGGGGCGCCGAAGAGATACAGCACCGAGCGTTCGTCGAGCGAGATCCGGCCGAAGTCGAAGGCGACGGTTGTGGACGTCTTCGACTGCACACCGTCGAGATGGTCGACGGCCTCACCCGCGCGGGTCATGGTCTCTTCCGTGTTCAGCGGACGGATCTCGCTGACGGAGCGGACCATGGTGGTCTTGCCGACCCCGAAGCCGCCGACGACGACGATCTTCAGTCCGTTGTCGGCCGTCGCCCGCAGGGCGGCACGGTCAGAGATTGCGGAGTCCAACGAGCACCTGTTCCAGGATGTCGGGGTCGGGGAGCCGGTCCGCGACACGGGCGGTACGGGGGTGACGGGCGCTGATCCGGCCGGTGTCCAGCAGATCGGACAGCATGATCCGGACGATGCTGACGGGCAGGCCGAGGCCCGCCGCGATCTCCACGACCGCGGTGGGCAGCTGGCACATCCGCAGGATCGCGACGTGCTCCGACTGCATGCCGGGGGTCGGCTCGCACTCGGAGACGACCAGCGTCACCAGGTCGAAAGCGTCCGAATCGGACCGGCTGCGGCCACCGGTGAGGGTGTACAGCCGGTCCGGGTCGTCGTCCCGGCCGGGACGGGGGCGGGTCATACGTCCGCTGTCGCGTCGACGACTGCGGTGGCCTCGGGGGCCGAGGGGGAGCGCGGCGGGGCGCTCAGGTGCTCGCCGAGCTGCTCGACGAGTTCGCTCATGTTGTGGCCGATGAAGCCGACGTCGGCGTCCTCGGAGGCGACGACCGCGAGATGGGCGCCCGCGCCCGCCTCGACGATGAACAGCACACCGCCGTAGAACTCGGCCATCGCGGACCGTACGCCGCCGGTGCCGTCACCGAACTCGACGGACGCGCCGTGCGACAGGCTCTGGATACCGGCCGAGATCGCGGCCAGTTGGTCGGCCTGGTCGACGGAGAGCTCGGGGGTACGGCACAGCTTGAGGCCGTCCCTGGACAGGACGAGGGCATGTCGGGTGCCGGGGGTGCGCTCCAGGAGCCCCTCCAGCAGCCAGTTGAGCTTCTCGTCGGTGGTCGCGGTCATCGGGTGTTGCCTTCTTCCGGGTGCGGGGAGTTGGCCCGAACAGCCTGGCGGAAGCTGCTGAAGCGGGCTGCCTGTTCCTTGGGGTCGGCGGTACGGGGCCGGGGGGTTTCGGTGGCACCGCCCGCGTTGGTACGGGCCTCGGCGGCGGCGAGGGTGCGGCCGCGGGCACGCTTGGGGAGCCCGCTCTCACCGAACCGGGGGAGGTTGCCGGTGGTCTCGGACGCGGGGGAGTCCGAGAGGGCGGGGTCGGTCTCCGTTGTTGTCATGTCCGCCGTTTCGTGAGCGGGTTCCGGCTCGGACGCCGGCTCGGATGTCAGCCGGGGCGTCGGCTCCGGGACCGGCACCGGAGTCCGGGTGAGGAGCTCCTGCGGGAGCATCATCAGAGCGCCCGTACCACCGCGCGCGGACGGCCGGAACGACACGGTCAGACCGTGCTTACGGGCCAGCCGGCCGACGACGGCGAGGCCGAGCCGGGTGCCGGAAAGACCCGTCAGGTCCTGGTTGGTGGCCGACACCGCGCGCTCGGCGCGGCGCAGCTGCACATCGCTCATGACCAGGCCGCTGTCCTCGACGGTCAGGACGATGCCGGCCGGCACGTCCTCGACGTACACATGGACCTCCGCCGTGGGCGGCGAGAAGTTGGCGGCGTTGTCGAGAAGTTCGGCGAGTGCGTGCATGACGCCCTCGGCGGCGTGGCCGGCGACCGCGACATCGCTGGTCGAGTGGAGACGTACCCGCTGATAGCCGCTGATCCGGCCCATCGCGCCGCGCAGGATCGACTCCATCACGATCGGCTTCGCCCAGCGCCGTCCGGAGCGGGCGCCGGTCAGCACGGCGATGGAGTCGGCGAGCCGGCCTGCCTGGGCGGTGCGGTGGTCCAGATGGAGCAGATCGCCGAGCACGTCCTCGGCGGCGTGCCGGTGCTCCATCTCGCGCAGGTCGGCGAGCATGCTGGTGGCCAGGGCCTGCATCCGCCCCGCGGCGTTGGCACAGGCGGCGACAGCGGCGGAACGCTCGGCGTCGCTGCGGGCGGCGCGGGCGGTGAGCCGCTCGACCTCGGCGCTGAGCCGTTCGGACTCGGCGACGGCCTGCGAGGTGACCCGTGCGGTCTCGGCCTCGGCGGCGGCCTTGATCCGGGCGGTCTCGGCGGTGAACCGCTGGCCCTCGGCCGCCGAGGCCGAGACGAGCCGGCTGATCTCGCCGGTGAACCGCTGGGCCTCCGCCGCGAGACGGGCGCGCAAACGGTTTGCGGTGGCGCGGGCATGGACGGCGGTGGCCACGGCGGCGGACAGCAGTACGGCGGCGGCGCCCGCTCCCCAGGCCAGCGTGGTCCGTACCGAGTCGGGGGCAGCGACTACCGCCCACAGGCACAGGGACCCGGTGACGGCCAGTGAGATCAGCAGGGCCAGTGCGGTCGGCCGGGATGAGGGGCTCAAGTGGGGTCCTTGGTGACGGACGGGGCGGACAAGGCGGGCAGGTCTGATCGGGACAGTTCGGCACGACAGGGGTGAATGCGGCAACTGGAGTTGATAATTCCTAGGTAAGTCGGGGTCACTATATGAGAATTGACGCTCTTTTTGGGAAGAGCTTGTGGCGTTTTCTGTCACGTATGTGACTACGAGTCCGACGTATTCCGGCGTATTGACGTATTCGGGGGGACTCGCGCGGGCGTGAGACCGCCGAGTGACCGGATCAACGGCATCCTGGGCCCATGGCCGCACATCACGAACCGACGGAACGCGCCGCACTCGCACAGGCCCTGAGCGCCGCGGTCCGCGGCGAGGTCGACTTCGGTCCCACCGCACGGGCGCTGACGACGATGGACGCCTCCAACTACCGCCGCGTACCGCTCGGCGTCGTCACCCCGCGCGACGCCGACGACGTGGCCGCCGCGCTCGCCGTCTGCCGCGCACACGCCGTGCCCGTGGTTCCGCGCGGCGGCGGCACCTCCATCGCCGGGCAGGCCACCGGCACCGGTGTCGTCCTCGACCTCACCCGTCATATGCAAAAGATCGTCGAACTGGACGCCGAATCCCGTACCGCGGTCGTCCAGCCGGGCGTGATCCTGGACGACCTGCGCACCGCCGCCGCCCCGCACGGCCTCACCTTCGGACCCGACCCCTCCACGCACAGCCGCTGCACGCTGGGCGGCATGATCGGCAACAACTCCTGCGGCGCGCACTCGGTCGCGTGGGGCACCACGGCCGACAATGTGCACGCCCTGACCGTGGCCCGCTACGGCGGCGGCACACTGCGGGCGGCCCGGGCCGGGGAGGCCGAATCCGCCTCCGGACTCTCCGGACTCTCCGGACTCATCGGACTCTCCGAACTCATCGGCGAGAACCTCGCCCTCCTGCGCACCGGATTCCCTGACCTCCCGCGCCGTATCGCCGGATACGCCCTGGACGCACTCCTGCCCGAGCGCGGAACCGACCTGGCCCGCGCCTTCTGCGGCAGCGAGGGCACGCTCGGTGTGGTGACGGAAGCGACCGTACGACTGGTCGAGGCACCGGCGGCCCGCGCGCTCGCCGTACTCGCCTACACCGACGAGTCCGCGGCCGCCGAAGCGGCTCCCGGCCTGCTCCCGCACCACCCCCTGACAGTGGAGGGCATGGCCGCCGATCTCGTACGGGAACCGGCCGGGCTGCCGCACGGCGGTGCCTGGCTCTTCGTCGAGACCGGCGGCGCCACCCCGGCCGAGGCGCGGGCGCACGCCGAACGCGTCCTGCGGGCGGCCGACGCGCGGGCCGGCACGGTCGTCACCGACCCGGCCGGACAGCGGGCCCTGTGGCGCATCCGTGAGGACGCCGCCGGCACAGCAACCCGGATGCCGGACGGTACGGAGGCCTGGCCCGGCTGGGAGGACTGCGCCGTCCCGCCCGCCCGCCTCGGTCCGTACCTCCGGGACTTCCGCGCCCTGCTCGGCGCCCATGGGCTGCGAGGCACCCCGTACGGGCACTTCGGCGACGGCTGCATCCACGTCCGGATCGACTTCGACCTGCTGGACCCCGAGGGAGTGGCCCGCTTCCGCCGATTCTCCGAGGAGCTGGCGGACCTGGTCGTCGCGCACGGCGGATCACTGAGCGGGGAACACGGCGACGGCCAGGCCCGCGCCGAACTGCTCCCTCGCATGTACGGAGACGAACTGGTCGCCCTCTTCTCCCGGTTCAAGGAAATCTGGGACCCGTACGGCGGAATGAACCCCGGCATCCTCACCCGCCCCGCCCGGCTCGACGAGAACCTCCGCTTCGAGTCGCTGCCGAAGCGCCCGGTGGACGTCACGTTCGGCTACCCGCACGACGGCGGCGACTTCTCCGCGGCGGTACGCAGATGCGTGGGCGTCGCCAAGTGCCGTACGACACAGCCGCCGGGCGCGGGCGTGATGTGCCCGTCGTTCCGGGCGACCGGCGAGGAGGCCCACTCCACCCGCGGCCGGGCCCGGCTGCTGCACGAGATGCTTGCGGGCGAGGTGATCACGGACGGCTGGCGGTCGACGGAGGTGCGCGACGCGCTCGATCTCTGCCTGTCCTGCAAGGGCTGCCGCAGCGACTGCCCGGTGGGCGTCGACATGGCCACGTACAAGGCGGAGTTCCTGCACCACCAACACCGGGGGCGGCTGCGCCCGGCCGCCCACTACACGATGGGACGGCTGCCGGCATGGCTGCGTGCGGCGGCCCCGTTCGCACCCGTCCTGAACGCCCTGGCCCGGGTGGGCCCGCTGGCATCCCTGGCCAAACGGCTGGCGGGCATCGCTCCGGAGCGCACCCTCCCGGTACTGGCGCGGGAGACGTTCAACCGATGGGTCCGCAGGGGCTGGGACGGGAAGACGCGGATCCTGTCGAGCGACCAGTGGAGGGCCCGGATGGTGACCGTCTGGCCGGACACTTTCACGACGTACCTCTCCCCGGAGGTCGGAAAGGCGGCGGTCCGGGTTCTTGAGGCGGCGGGCCGCACAGCCGTGTACCCCGGCCGGGGCGTGTGCTGCGGCCTCACGTACGTCTCCACGGGACAGCTCGACAAGGCCCGCAAGGTCATGCGCCGAACCCTGGACCGGATGGGCGTCTGTCTCGGCGACCCGCTCGTCGTCCTCGAACCGAGCTGCGCCGCGACTCTCCGCACGGACCTGCCCGAGCTCCTCCCCGACGACCCGCGCGCGGCCGAACTCGCGGGTTCGGTCCGGACGTTGGCGCAGTACCTGGAGGAGTACGCCCCCGACTGGCAGCCACCGCGCCTGGACCGCCCGGCCACCGGCCAGACCCACTGCCACCAGCATGCGGTCCTGGGTGACGCGGCGGACCGTCGCCTGCGTGAACGGGCCGGGCTGACCGGCGAGTTGAGCGGCGGCTGCTGCGGACTGGCCGGGAACTTCGGCTTCGAACGGGGCCACTGGACGGTATCGGCGGCCTGTGCGGAGGAGACCCTGCTGCCGTCGGTACGGGCCGCGGAGCCAGGCACGGAGTTCCTGGCGGACGGCTTCTCCTGCCGCACGCAGCTGGAGCAGCTGGGCGGGGTGCGGGCCCGGCACCTCGCGGAGGTGCTGGCGGAGGGGATGACCGAGGACTGAGCACGAGCGCCGGGCGGGGGCGCGCGCACACGGGCCCGGCCCCGGTCGATGGCGACCGGGGCCGGGCGAGTGCGAGGTGTGTCCGGGCGCGCGGTCAGCAGTTACGGATGGACCAGACGGGGTTCCAGTCCTGCTGCCGCCTTTCGCTGAACGGCTTGAAGGTCTTGATGACATTGCCGGACTGACCGTAGAAGGTCGAGGTCGGGTTGCCGGTCTGCAGGTTCCAGTAGTAGCCGGTGTTCCCCCAGTTGGACAGGTAGTACCGGTTGCAGTCGTAGAGGTGGAAGATCTCCCAGTTGGCAGTCGTGGGGTCCCAGACCGCGGCACAGAGGTTGCCGCTGTCGCAGTAGAAGGTCCCGCCTGGTGCCACGTGCTGGGACGTGGCGGACGGGCTGACGCTCGGAGAAACCGCGGCCAGCCCCTGGGGCGACGCGACCGCGGCCCCTGCGGGAGCGGCCGGCGCCCTCAGGACCTGTCCGGCGTCCCCCCGGTCGAGAGGCGCGGCGGCCTGGGCGGAGCCGGCGGTGACGCCGGCCGTGAGGGCGAGGATCAGGGCGCTGATGGCGCCGATGAGTGAGCGCTTGTGTCGCATGTGAGGAACCCCCCTGTCGGAACGGCACGCACGCGAAGTCCGCGTACGGGTGCGAACCGGACTCCGTTCTGTCCTTCTGTGTCCCTGTTCGCGGTGACAGGCTGCCGTCGGCGGACGAACCGGTGCCACACGTTGAAGCTGTCGCTTAAGCGTCCGGCGCACAGGCGGGGTACCGCATCGAACGGGCATTCTGGGCGGCGAGCGGTACAACATCGAAGAAATGTCAGAGAAGCGCGTTTTCCGGACATCTCCCTCACTCTGTCTTGCTCGCCCCTTGCCCGGCGTCGAAGGTGAAGGGGCAAGCCACACCTCGGGGGGTCGCATGTATCAGGCCGCACCGGAAGGCGGGCGTCGGCCACCGGCCGGACTGCTCGACGTATGTGACGGCTGAGAGGCCGCACTCCGGATCCACCCGGCGAGCCCTTGCCGTACAGGTGCCGTCGCGCAACGTTCGAGCGACCACAACGGGAGTTCCCTTGCTGCGGGTGCACTTCACCCATGAGGACATCGCGCGCGTCCGCGTCGCCGCGGCGCCCGACCCCATGTGGGAGATCGTCAACAGTTTCCAGGCGCTGGTCACCGGGAGGAACCCTCTGATGTTCGGCGACTGGCGGCGCCAGGGCCGACAGCGGATGACCCCGGTCTGCCTGATGCTGGCCCCGTTGCTCCCGCCGGTCGGCTACTTCCCGGACTTCCTCACACCCGACCTGGGCGGTACGTTCGATCTGGACCACGCGGTCGAGACCGTGCTCGGCACGCCGCGTTCCACGTTGCACGACAATCTGGCGGCGCTCGCGATGACGCGGAGCCGGGCCCGGCCGCTGCCATCGGTGTACCGCTCACTGGCCGACGGCTCGCCGGAGGCGTTGAGCCGACTGGGCACCGCCCTGCACACGTACCACCAGAACGTCCTCGCGCCCTTCTGGCCGCGGATTCAGGCACAGCTGGAGGCCGACCTGGCCATGCGCGCGCGGGCGGTACTGCGGGGCGGCACGGACGGGCTGCTGGGAGGCTTCCGCCCGGTGCTGCGGTGGCGGCCGCCGGTGCTGGAGGCGGACTACCCCGTCGAGCGCGACCTGTGGCTCGGCGGTCGCGGCCTGCTGCTCCAGCCCTCCTTCTTCTGTTTCCGCACGCCGGTCACGCTCGCCTCCGACGAGGCGGCGCCGGTCCTCACCTACCCGATCCAGCACACGCCCGGCTGGGCGCGGGAGGGCGGCGTCGAGGAGCGGGGCGCCGGGCTGGGCTCCTTGATCGGCGGCACTCGCGCCGCGATCCTGGAGGGCGCCGTGGCCGGTCGTGCGACCGGTGAGCTGGCGCGCCGCCTCGGCATCTCCGCGGCAGCCGTCAGCCAGCACACCGCGGTCCTGCGCCGGTGCGGGCTGCTGCTGAGCGTGCGTCGCGGCAAGCACGTACTGCACACGATCACACCGGCGGGACTGGCCCTGCTCGACGGCCGGCCGGGGGTGCCGGTGGGCGGATGAGCAGGCCGGGCGGATGAGCAGGCCGGGCGGGGTGCCTGCGTCGTGTGCGGCGTCCCGGCCGCGGTGCCGCACACGGACGTTCGCTCATTCCGGGGTGGCCCGCGCCACGATCTCCCGGGCCGGCGCGGCGAGGCCGGCGAGGGCCGGATGTCCGGGGGCGTCACGCCGGGCGAGCAGGACCGGGACGGCCGGGGCGCCGACGAGCGGGCGGTGGACGACCCCGGTGTGCGGGTGCACATCGGCGGTGGAAGCGGCGGAGACCCCGACGCCGCGCCCCGCCGCGATGTGCCAAGCGGAGATGCATACCTTAAGAAGAGGTGCCGCGCGCCGAGAGTGCAGTATCTTATATCGAGAAGTGCATTGAAGTGCACTGTTGGACTCGGGAGGAACACCGCAGGTGAACGACCAGCGCAGTGCAGCAGGGGTGGCGGCCACGGAGCAGGCCGCGACCGGCGCCGTACCGGAGGCGGTGTCCGCCGTGGCCGGGGCGGCAGGTCCCGCACGCCCCAAGGGCCGGAGGGCGGCACTCGCCCCGGTCGCGCTGGTGGTCGCGGGCGGCCTCTCCGTCCAGTTCGGCTCCGCGATCGCGGTTCTGCTGATGCCGCGGGCCGGCGCGCTCGGGGTCGTCACCCTGCGCCTGGCCGTCGCCGCGCTCGCCATGCTGATCGTCTGCCGCCCGAAGCTGCGCGGCCACTCTCGCGCCGACTGGGGCACGGTCCTCGCGTTCGGGGTGGCGATGGGCGGCATGAACACGCTCTTCTACCAGGCCGCCGACCGCATCCCGCTGGGCGCGGCCGTCACCCTGGAAGTGCTGGGCCCGCTGGCCCTCTCGGTGATCGCCTCCCGCCGCCTGGTCAACGTGGTGTGGGCCGGTCTCGCGTTGGGCGGCGTCGTGCTGCTGAGCGGGGCTGGCTTCGACCGCCTCGATCCGGTGGGCGCCGCGTACGCACTGGGCGCGGGCGCCATGTGGGCCACGTACATCGTCTTCAGCGCCCGCACCGGCCGCCGTTTCCCCCAGGCGGACGGTCTGGCGCTGGCCCTGGCGGTTGCCGCGCTCCTCTCACTGCCCCTCGGCATCCTGGAATCGGGCTCGAAACTGCTGGTCCCGTCCACGCTGGGGCTGGGCGCGTTGGTGGCGCTGCTGAGCTCGGTCCTCCCGTACACCCTCGAATTCATGGCGCTGCGCCGCCTGCCCGCGCCCACCTTCGCGATCCTGATGAGCCTGGAACCGGCCATCGCGGCGACGGCCGGCTTCCTGATCCTGGACCAGGCCCTGACGACCACCGACGCGCTGGCGATCGCCCTCGTCATCGGGGCGAGCATGGGTGCGGTACGGAGCCAGACGCGGCGCGGGAAGCCCCACGAGCTCGCCTGACGTCCGGCAAGCCCGGGGCGGGGCGGCGGACGCGATGGCGTGGTCCGGCCCTTGCTGACCGGTCACGTCCACGGGAGCATGGCGGCCCGTACACAGGACCACGCCGGGGGAGCCCATGATCGTCGCCGCTGTCTATTTCGTCGCCGCCGTGGGCGCGGCGGTGATGTCCGGAAGGGGCCTGGACCGCAACCTCCAGGGCCCCCGGCTCCGGGCCGCCTGGGCCGAGGGTCTCACCGCCGAGGCCCGGTGCACCGCCCTGCGCACCGAGGAGGCCCAGGACTCCGAGGGCGGCTCCACCCAGTACACCCACCCCACCCTGGAGTTCCGTACGGCCGACGGGCGCACCGTCGATTTCGAGGAGCGCCAGTCGCGCATCGTCCCGGCCGAGGGCGACTTCGTGACCGTCTACTACAGCGCCGCGAACCCCGAGGGCGCGACAACCCGGGCCCCGTCGTTCGGCATGCGCCACGCCAGGGCCGTGATCACCGCGGCGGGCTGCTTCTTCGCCCTGGTCTCGGCGGTCGTCATCGCCGTGGTCGCCTGACCTGCCGGACCCTCGGCCGCGTTCGCCCTTATTCCGGGTTGACGGTGTCGAAGTACAGGGTGTCCGTCGCCGCGTCGAGGAAGAACCGCCCGTCCGTCAGGTCGTCCACCGGGCCAGGGCCCAGGAGCAGCGCGTCGTAGGAGGCGCTGGTCATCCACCGCGCATGCGCGGGCAGGAACCCGGCCAGTACCTCCGGCCGGGGGGCAGGGGCCGAGCGGCAGAAAATAATGCAAGCATGCTTGCTTGTTTATTGGTCCGCTGTCATGCTCCTGGGCACACCGCCACGCCCGAGGGGAGCGCACCGTGCCCGATGTCGCAGCCGTGATCGACGATCTGCGTGACGAGAGCGATGAACTCGACGGGCTGGTACGGGAGTTGAGTGCCGGTCAGTGGGCCGCCGGGACCCCCGCGCCCGGCTGGAGCATCGCGCATCAGATCGCCCATCTCACCTGGACCGACGAGGTCGCGCTGCTGGCCGCCACCGACGCCGGTGCCTTCGCGGGGGAGGTGACCAGGGCCATGGAGGCGCCCGACTCCTTCGTCGACCGGGGCGCCGAGGAGATCGCCGTACTGGCCCCGCAGGCGCTGCTCGCCCGGTGGCGGGCCGGGCGGGAGCGGCTGGAGACGGTGCTGCGGGAGGCCCCGGCGGGCACCCGCATCCCCTGGTACGGGCCGCCGATGAGTGTCGCGTCCATGGCGACCGCCCGGATCATGGAGACCTGGGCGCACGGCCAGGACATCGCCGACGCCCTCGGAGTCACCAGGACCCCCACCGCCCGGCTGCGGCACGTCGCCCGGATCGGGGTGCGGGCCCGCGACTACGCCTACCTGGTACGGGGGATCAAGGCGCCCGAGGAGGAGTTCCGGGTCGAGCTCGAAGACCCGGGAAACGGGGCGGTCGTCTTCGGGCCCGAGGACGCGCCGCAGCGGGTCACCGGCCCGCTCGTCGACTTCTGCCTGCTCGTCACCCAGCGCGCGCACCGCGACGACCTCGCCGTCCGGGCGGTCGGCCCCGACGCCGACCAGTGGCTCGACATCGCCCAGGCGTTCGCCGGGCCCGCCGGACCGGGCCGCACACCCCGGGGAGACGGCAAGTGACCGAACCGCTGCGGATCGGCAACGCCTCCGGGTTCTACGGCGACCGCTTCGACGCCGTGCGCGAGATGCTCACCGGCGGCCCCCTCGATGTCCTCACCGGGGACTATCTCGCCGAGCTGACCATGCTCATCCTCGGCCGGAGCCGCCTCAAGGACCCCGCACGCGGGTACGCCACCACCTTTCTGCGCCAGCTCGAAGAGGGCCTCGGGCTCGCCCACGACCACGGGGTGAAGATCGTCACCAATGCCGGAGGGCTCAATCCGGCCGGACTCGCCGACGCCGTGCGGGAGCTGGCGCAGAAGGTGGGCGTGCCGGTGCGCGTCGCCCATGTGGAGGGCGACAGCCTCCCCGTCCCCGAGGGCTGCCTCACCGCCAACGCCTACCTCGGGGGCGCCGGGATCGCCGCCTGCCTCACCTCCGGCGCCGATGTCGTCGTCACCGGGCGGGTCACCGACGCCGCCCTCGTCACCGGGCCCGCCGCCGCCCACTTCGGCTGGGGACCGGACGACCACGACGCCCTCGCCGGGGCCGTCGTCGCCGGACACGTCCTGGAGTGCGGCACCCAGGCCACCGGCGGGAACTACTCCTTCTTCCGCGGCCACGACATCCGCCGGCCCGGCTTCCCGCTCGCCGAGATCCACGCCGACGGGTCGTCCGTCATCACGAAGCACGACGGCACGGGCGGCTTCGTCGATGTCGGCACCGTCACCGCCCAGTTGTTGTACGAGACCGGCGGGGCCCGGTACGCCGGACCGGACGTCACCGCCCGGCTCGACACCGTACGACTGACCCAGGACGGGCCGGACCGGGTACGGATCACCGGCGTGCGCGGTGAGGCCCCGCCGCCCACCCTCAAAGTCGGGCTCAACCGGCTCGGCGGCTGGCGCAACGAAGTCGACTTCGTGCTCACAGGGCTGGACATCGAGGCCAAGGCGCAGCTCGTCAAGGACCAGTTCGCACAGGCGCTCAGCCGGCCTGGAACCCAACCGGACGAAGTTCGGTGGGAGTTGGTCCGGACCGACCGGGCCGACGCCCCCACCGAGGAGACCGCCGGTGCCCTGCTCCGGCTCGTCGTCCGCGACCAGGACCCGGAGGCCGTGGGACGCGCGGTCTCCGGCGCGGCGATCGAGCTCGCCCTCGGCAGCTACCCGGGCTTCCATGTCACCGCCCCGCCCGGAAAGGGCGCACCATACGGGGTGTTCGAGGCGAAGTACGTACCGGCCGACGAGGTCCCGCATGTCGCCGTACTCCCGGACGGGCGGCGGGAGAGCCAGAAGCCCCCCGTACGGACGCAGCCCCTCCAAGAAGCCGAGGAGCCGCCGCTGCCCGAGCCCCTGCCGTCCGACGCACCCACCCGGACCGCCCCGCTCGGCCGGATCGCGGGCGCCCGCAGCGGTGACAAGGGCGGGGACGCCAACGTGGGGGTGTGGGCCGTCGGCGACGACGCCTGGCGGTGGCTGGCCCATGAGCTGACCGTCGAACGATTCCGGGAGCTGCTGCCGGAGACCGCCGATCTCACCGTCGTACGCCATGTCCTGCCGAACCTCCGTGCCCTGAACTTCGTCGTACACGGGCTGCTCGGCGAGGGCGTCGCCGCCCGGCACCGCTTCGATCCGCAGGCCAAGGCGGTCGGGGAGTGGCTGCGGTCCCGGCACCTCCCCATTCCCGTATCGCTGCTGGAAGCCGCCCACGCACCGGAGGTGAACGCATGACCGTCCTGCCCACCGGGCTCGACACCGCGAGTCCCGAATACGCCGCGAACCGCGCGGCCATGCTCACGAAACTCGACGAACTGGCCGACGAGCACACCAAGGCGCAGGCGGGCGGCGGTGAGAAGTACACCGAGCGGCACCGCTCGCGCGGCAAACTCCTGGCCCGGGAGCGGATCGAGCTCTTGATCGACGAGGACACCCCGTTCCTGGAGCTGTCGCCGCTCGCCGCCTGGGGGAGTGCCTCCCCCGAGTACACCGTCGGCGCCTCGCTCGTCACCGGAATCGGGGTGGTGTCGGGCGTGGAGTGTCTGATCACCGCCAACGACCCGACCGTACGCGGCGGCGCCTCCAACCCCTGGACCCTGAAGAAGGCCCTGCGGGCGAACGAGATCGCCTTCGCCAATCGGCTGCCCTGCATCAGCCTCGTCGAGTCGGGGGGTGCCGATCTCCCGTCGCAGAAGGAGATCTTCATCCCGGGCGGGGCGCTGTTCCGCGACCTCACCCGGCTGTCGGCGGCCGGTATCCCGACCGTGGCCGTCGTCTTCGGGAACTCGACCGCCGGTGGGGCGTACGTCCCCGGCATGTCCGACCACACCGTCATGATCAAGGAACGGTCCAAGGTCTTCCTCGGCGGGCCGCCCCTGGTGAAGATGGCGACCGGCGAGGAGAGCGACGACGAATCGCTCGGCGGCGCCGAGATGCACGCCCGCACCTCCGGGCTCGCCGACCACTTCGCCGTCGATGAGCAGGACGCGCTGCGCCGGGCCCGCCGGATCGTCGCCCGCCTCAACTGGCGTAAAGCACACGCGGATCCGGGCCCCGCCCAGCCGCCGAAGTACGACGAGGACGAGCTGATCGGCATCGTGCCCGGCGATCTGAAGGTGCCCTTCGACCCGCACGAGGTCATTGCCCGGCTCGTCGACGGCTCCGACTTCGACGCGTTCAAGCCGCTGTACGGGACCAGCCTGGTGACCGGGTGGGCCACGCTGCACGGCTATCCCGTCGGCATCCTCGCCAATGCGCAAGGGGTGCTGTTCAGCGAGGAGTCGCAGAAGGCCGCCCAGTTCATCCAGCTCGCCAACCAGCGCGACATCCCCCTGCTTTTTCTGCACAACACCACCGGCTACATGGTCGGCAAGGAGTACGAGCAGGGCGGCATCATCAAACACGGCGCGATGATGATCAACGCGGTGTCGAACTCCAAGGTCCCGCACCTGTCCGTGCTGATGGGCGCCTCGTACGGGGCCGGGCACTACGGCATGTGCGGACGGGCGTACGACCCGCGCTTCCTCTTCGCCTGGCCCAGCAGCAAGTCCGCCGTCATGGGGCCGCAGCAGCTCGCCGGGGTGCTGTCCATCGTCGCCCGCGCCTCCGCCGCCGCGAAGGGGCGCCCCTACGACGACGAGGCCGACGCCGGGCTGCGCGCCATGGTCGAGCAGCAGATCGAGTCCGAATCGCTGCCGATGTTCCTGTCCGGGCGCCTGTACGACGACGGGGTCATCGACCCGCGCGACACCAGGACCGTCCTCGGGATGTGCCTGTCCGCGATCCACACCGCCCCGGTCGAAGGTGTCCGCGGCGGCTTCGGAATCTTCCGGATGTGAGGCCACAGATGATCTCCACACTGCTCGTCGCCAACCGGGGCGAGATCGCCTGCAGGATCTTCCGCACGTGTCGTGCGCTGGGCATCGCCACCGTTGCCGTGTACTCCGACGCGGACGCCGACGCAGCTCACGTACGGGAGGCGGACACCGCCGTACGGCTGCCGGGCGCCGCCCCGTCCGACACCTATCTGCGCGGCGATCTCGTCGTACGCGCCGCGCTCGCGGCGGGCGCCGACGCCGTCCACCCCGGGTACGGCTTCCTCTCCGAGAACGCGGGATTCGCCCAGGCCGTGCAGGACGCCGGTCTCGTGTGGGTGGGGCCGCCGGTCAAGGCCATCGAGCTGATGGCGTCCAAGACCCGCGCCAAGGAGCTGATGGCCGCCGCCGGGGTGCCGCTGCTCGCGCCCGTCGACACGCGGAAGGTCACCGCCGACGACCTTCCGCTGCTGCTGAAGGCGGCGGCGGGCGGCGGCGGGCGCGGGATGCGGATCGTACGTGAACTCGCCGAACTGCCGGGCGAGTTGACGGCGGCCTCCGCCGAGGCCGCTGCCGCCTTCGGGGACGGCGAGGTCTTCGCGGAGCCGTACGTGGAGCGCGGCCGGCACGTGGAGGTCCAGGTCATGGCCGACGAGCACGGCGGCATCTGGGCGCTCGGCACCCGCGACTGCTCGCTCCAGCGACGCCACCAGAAGGTCGTCGAGGAGGCCCCCGCACCCGGTCTCGACGACGCGCTGCGCACCCGGCTGCACGATGCCGCCGTGGCCGCCGCCCGCGCGGTCGGCTACCGGGGCGCGGGCACCGTCGAGTTCCTCCTCGCGGCCGACGGACGGCCGTACTTCCTGGAGATGAACACCCGCCTCCAGGTCGAACACCCCGTCACCGAAGCCGTCTTCGGGCTCGACCTCGTCGCCCTGCAACTGCGCATCGCGGAAGGCGAACCGCTGCCCACCACCGCACCCCCCGAGCCGCACGGCCACGCCGTCGAGGCCCGCCTGTACGCCGAGGACCCTGCCCGCGACTGGCAGCCGCAGACCGGAACACTGCTCACGCTGGATGTGCCGGACGAACCCGGACTGCGCCTCGACACCGGATACGCCGGCGGCGACACCATCGGCGTGCACTACGACCCGATGCTCGCCAAGGTCATCGCCCACGCCCCCACCCGGGGCGAAGCCGTACGCCTCCTCGCCCGCGCCCTGGAACGCGCCCGCATCCACGGCCCGGTCACCAACCGCGACCTGCTCGTACGGTCCCTGCGCCACCCCGACTTCCGCGCCGCCCGCCTCGACACCGGCTTCTACGGCCGGCACCTCGACGCCCTCAACCCGGCCCCCGACGAAGCGGACCACCGCATCGCCGCCCTGGCCGCAGCCCTCGCCGACGCCGCCACCCGGCACCACGGCCCCGGACCGGGCCCCGTCCGCTTCGGCGCCTGGCGCAACATCTCCTCGCAACCCCAGGTCAAGCGCTACCGCGCCGAACCCGACGGCACCGAACACCGGGCCGTCTACCGCACCACACGCACCGGCCCCGTCCCCGAAACCGGAGAACGGGTCATCGCCGCCCGCCCCGACCACGTCACCCTCGAAGCCGGCTCCGTCACCCGCCACTTCGCCATCACCGTCCACAGGGACAAGGTGTATGTGGACACCGCCACCGGCTCGTACACCTTCACCGCCCTGCCCCGCTTCACCGACCCCGCCGACCGGACCGAACCCGGCTCACTGCTCGCCCCCATGCCCGGCACCGTCGTCCGTGTCGCGGAAGGCCTCAGAGCCGGAGCGACGGTCGAGGCCGGGCAGCCACTGATCTGGCTGGAGGCGATGAAGATGGAACACCGCATCCTCGCCCCCGCCTCCGGCACCCTCACCGCACTGCATGCCGCACCCGGCCTCCAGGTGGAGGTCGGCGCCCTGCTCGCCGTCGTGCAAGACGTACAGGAGGAACCGAAGCCATGAGCACCGTCCTCGAAACCGAAGAGCACCAGGCCCTGCGCGCAGCCGTCGCCGCCCTCGGAAAGCGCTACGGGCGGGACTACATGACCTCCGTCGTACGCGACGGAGCCCACCCGCACAAACTGTGGACCGAAGCCGCGGGGCTCGGCTACCTCGGCGTGAACCTCCCCGAGGAGTACGGCGGCGGAGGCGGCGGAATGGCCGAACTCTCCATCGTGCTGGAAGAGTTGGGTGCGGCCGGCAGCCCGTTGCTCATGATGGTCGTCTCCCCGGCCATCTGCGGCACCGTCATCGCCCGCTTCGGCACCGACACCCAGAAGCGGCACTGGCTCCCCGGTCTCGCCGACGGCAGCCTCACCATGGCCTTCGGCATCACCGAACCCGACGCGGGCTCCAACTCCCACCGCATCACCACCACCGCCCGCAGGGACGGCGAGGACTGGCTGCTCACCGGACGCAAGGTCTTCGTCTCCGGCGTCGACATCGCCGACGCCACCCTCATCGTCGGCCGCGCCGAGGACGCCAGGTCCGGCAGGCTCAAGCCCTGCCTCTTCATCGTCCCGCGCGACGCACCCGGCTTCCGGCGCTCGCAGATCGACATGGAACTCCAGGCCCCGGAGAAGCAGTTCGAGCTGGTCCTCGACGATGTACGGCTGCCCGCCGACGCTCTCGTCGGCGAAGAGGACGCCGGGCTGCTCCAGCTCTTCGCCGGGCTCAACCCCGAACGCATCATGACCGCCGCATTCGGCATCGGCATGGGCCGCTACGCCCTCGCCCGCGCCGTCGAGTACGCGAAGACCCGCCAGGTGTGGAAGGCACCCATCGGTTCCCACCAGGCCATCGCCCACCCCCTCGCCCAGGCCCACATCGAACTCGAACTGGCCCGGCTGATGATGCAGAAGGCCGCCCGACTCTACGACGAGGGCGACGACATCGGCGCCGGCGAGGCCGCCAACATGGCGAAGTACGCGGCCGGCGAAGCCTGCGTCAAAGCCGTCGACCAGGCCGTGCACACCCTCGGCGGCAACGGCCTCACCCGCGAATACGGCCTCGCATCCCTGATCGCGGCGGCCCGCGTCGCCCGGATCGCACCCGTCAGCCGGGAAATGATCCTGAACTTCGTGTCCCACCAGTCCCTGGGGCTGCCCAAGTCGTACTGACGCGATGCCCCGTACCGGGGCGGCCGCATGTCTGCCCGCGCGATGTCCACGACGAACTGCGCACCGCGCCGCCCACGACAGCGGCCCGCCCCGGGATGTGGGGCGGGCCGCCGTCGTCGTACGCGGGCCGGCCCCGATCCGTCACGGCGCCCGGCCGGACCGTGGAACCATGCAAGCACGCTTGATTGCTCCAGCCCCCGCTGCCACGCTCGGCGGGATGGCCCGGGACAAGGAGACGAACCGCATGACGCCGCTCGCAGCCCCCACCCACGACCGGGGCATCACCACCCTCACGCTCGACTCACCGGGCAACCGCAACGCACTCTCCGCCCAGCTGGTCGGCGAGCTGTCCGCCGCCCTGGACGCGTGCGCCGCCGACGACGCCGTGCGGGCAGTCGTCCTCACCCACACCGGCAACACGTTCTGTGCGGGCGCCGACCTCACCGGTCCGCCCGACCCGGCGGCCTTCGTCGCCCTGATGCGGCAGATCGCCGCACTGCCCAAGCCCGTCGTCGCCCGGGTCACGGGACACGTCCGGGCAGGCGGCCTGGGACTCCTGAGCGCCTGCGACATCTCCGCGGCCGGCCCCGGCGCCTCGTTCGCCCTCACCGAATCCCGCCTCGGCCTCGCCCCCGCCGTCATCTCCATGCCTCTGCTGCCCCGCACCGACCCGCGCGCCGCCGCCCGCTACTACCTCACCGGCGAACGCTTCGACGCGGCCGAAGCGGCCCGTATCTCCCTGATCACGCTCGCCGCCGAGGACGTGGACAAGGCGCTCGTACCCGTACTGGACGGACTGCGCAGGGCCTCACCGCAGGGGCTGGCAGCATCGAAGGAGCTGGTCACAGCTACTGTGCTGAAGAGTTTCGACCAGCATGCCGAAGACCTCATCGCCCGCTCGGCAGCACTTTTCGCCTCCGCCGAGGCACGGGAAGGGATGACGGCCTTCCTCGAACGACGGGACCCCGCATGGCTGTTGTGACGCCCTCCACCGACAGGACCCCCAAGCAGGACCGCAGCCGCGCCACCCGCCGGCGACTCCTCGAAGCCGCGGTCGCCTGTCTCGCCGAACACGGCTGGGCAGGCTCCACCGTCTCCGTCGTCGCCGAACGCGCGGGCGTCTCGCGCGGCGCCGCCCAGCACCACTTCCCGACCCGCGAGGACCTGTTCACCGCGGCCGTCGAATACGTCGCCGAGGAACGCTCCGCCGCCCTGCGCGCCCTGCCCGTCCAGGGCCGCACGGCCGTCGTCGCCGCCCTCGTCGACCTCTACACGGGCCCGCTCTTCCGCGCGGCACTCCAGCTCTGGGCCGCCGCGTCCAACGAGGAACAACTCCGCCCCCGCGTCACCGAACTCGAAGCCCGCGTAGGCCGCGAGACCCACCGCATCGCCGTCGAACTCCTCAACGCCGACGAAACCAGGCCCGGCGTACGCGAAACCGTCCAGGGCCTCCTCGACATGGCCCGCGGCCTGGGCCTGGCCAACGTACTCACCGATGACACCGCCCGGCGTCAGAGGGTCGTGGCGCAGTGGGCGGCGCTGCTGGACGACGCACTCGACCGACCTCGGGGGACCTGTGGGTGACTACTTCCAGACGATCGTCGACCTCGACGCCACCGAGCAGGACGCCGCACAACTCGGCGCCGGGCTCCTCGACTGGCTGATCGCCGACGGAATCGTCAGCGCCGAGCGCACCGACTGCGTCCTCGACGCAGACGGCTACGGCAACGCACGGTCCGAACTACGCCAAGGCCGTCGACGACCCGGAACCGGTCGAGCTGTGGAGCAACGGCCTCCACGTCGCGACCGGACGCACTGTCTTCGACAGCGGCCACGGGCGACGCGGGAGCTGCCACCTGCCCGCTCTGCGCCACCGAGATCCGCCTCGTCGACGACACCTGGTGCCCCGTCGACAGCGCCTGGGCCCCGTTGGCGGGCCGGCTCGGCGCCTGGGCGGACGGCGGCGAAGGAGTCGTTCAGTGCCCCTCCTGCCGCCGGCTCTCCGGCATCGGCCGCTGGAGCTGGGAGGACGACTACTACGCCTGCGGGCAGCTCGGCCTCACCTTCTGGAACTGGGCGGAGCTGACCTACGGCTTCGAACAGGAGGTGCGGCGCGGCCTCGGCGGACACCGCACCGTCACTCTCCGCGGCAAGCTCTGAGACCGACCGGCACAAGGGTATGGACACGCAGGCCGGGTGAGGCTTTGCGGACCTGTCCGGGGCCGTACTTTCCGATCACGCCGGGCTTGCGCAATACCCGGACCGTCAGTTCCCCAGGTCCGTGATCTGCTCGTACCCCTCGATCTCCCGGGGATCACGCGGCCCCGGACCGACGTACCTCGCCGAAGGACGTACCAGCCGCCCCGTCCGCTTCTGCTCAAGAATGTGCGCCGACCAGCCCGCCGTACGCGCACATGTGAACATCGACGTGAACATGTGCGCCGGAACCTCCGCGAAGTCCAGCATGATCGCCGCCCAGAACTCCACATTCGTCGCCAGCACCCGGTCCGGGCGACGCGCGTGCAGCTCCTCCAGCGCGGCCTGCTCCAGCGCCTGCGCCACCTCGAAGCGCGGCGCACCCAACTCCTCGGCCGTACGCCGAAGCACGCGCGCCCGTGGGTCCTCGGCCCGGTAGACCCGGTGCCCGAAGCCCATCAGCCGCTCACCCTTGTCCAGGGCCTTCTTCACATACGCGGTGGCATCCCCGGTCCGCTCGATCTCCTCGATCATGCCGAGGACCCGGGACGGCGCACCACCGTGCAACGGCCCCGACATCGCACCCACCGCACCCGACAGCGCCGCCGCCACATCGGCGCCGGTCGACGCGATGACGCGGGCGGTGAACGTGGAGGCGTTCATGCCGTGCTCGGCGGCCGACGTCCAGTACGCGTCGACAGCCTTGACGTGCTTGGGGTCCGGCTCACCGCGCCAGCGGATCATGAACCGCTCGACCACGGACTGCGCCTTGTCGATCTCGCTCTGCGGAACCATCGGCAGCCCCTGCCCGCGCGCCGACTGGGCGACGTACGACAGCGCCATCACGGCGGCCCGCGCGAGATCGTTGCGCGCCGTCTCCTCGTCGATGTCGAGCAGCGGCTTCAGGCCCCACACGGGAGCGAGCATCGCCAGCGCGGACTGCACATCGACCCGGATGTCACCGGAGTGCACGGGGATCGGGAACGGCTCGGCCGGCGGCAGACCGGGTTTGAACGCCCCGTCGACCAGCAGACCCCAGACATTTCCGAACGACACATGACCGACGAGGTCCTCGATGTCGACACCGCGGTAGCGGAGCGAACCGCCTTCTTTGTCCGGTTCGGCGATCTCCGTCTCGAACGCGATGACTCCCTCTAGTCCCGGTACGAAGTCGGTCATAGCGGCTCCCTCAGGTCGGCGGCTGCACGGAGGCCACAGTGGCCTGCCCCAAGATATTGGCGGGTTCCCACGACGCGGGGAAGCGTGACATCCGGCACAGCTTCCCGATTCACCGATGACGGATTGATGCCCTCCTTGCCGGGCAGCAGCGACCGCTGCGGCAGGATGGCCCCGTGCCCACCGCAGACTCCCCCTCCGATTCCACCACCGATCCGGCCGCGATGCGCGAGCAGTACCGCTCCGAGGGCTTCACCGAGGACACACTGGCCGCCGACCCGATGCAGCAGTTCGCCCACTGGTTCCGGCAGGTCGCCGTGGGCGGGTTGCTCCACGAACCCAACGCCATGGTGGTCTCCACCGCCACCCCCGAGGGCCGGCCGTCCTCACGCACGGTGCTGCTGAAGAAGTACGACGAACGCGGCTTCGTCTTCTTCACCAACTACGAATCCCGCAAGGGCCGCGAACTGACCGCCAACCCGTACGTCTCGCTGCTCTTCCCCTGGCACCCGATGGCCCGCCAGGTCATCGTCACCGGCACGGCGGCCCGCGTCGCCCGCGAAGAGACGGTCGCCTACTTCCGCACCCGCCCCCACGGCTCCCAGCTGGGCGCCTGGGCGAGCGCCCAGTCGGCGGTGATCGGCTCCCGCGACGAGCTGATCGAACGCTACGAGGAACTGGCGGCCCGCTATCCGGAGGGCGAACACATCCCCGCGCCCCCGAACTGGGGCGGCTTCCGCGTCGTACCGGACACGATCGAGTTCTGGCAGGGTCATGAGAACCGGCTGCACGACCGGCTGAGGTACGTACGCGAGGGCGAGAGCTGGCGCGTCGAGCGCCTGTGCCCGTAAAGGGTCCCGGACACGCAGAAACCCGCAGGCTCTGGTGCCTCCTTGCGGAGGAGCCGGCCGGACTTACCGGCGAGCCTGCGGGTCGGTGACTGCTTGGGTTTCGGCAGACAGCCTGCCGAGGTGCACTGTGTGCGACGACGGGCTGTCAGCCCGCAGCCACCTCACGAATCCGATAAGGCTGCACTTTTCGGATCACCTCCTTTCAGCGTGTACGGCACACCCTAGGAACGCGTCAGGGGCCGCACAACCGAATTAAGGAGTCGGCCTATTTCAGAGAAGTCGGTGTGCGCTGGGTCACGTTCGAGTTCAATGGTCTGACGTGCGGTAATGCCGGATACGTCCTGCGGGGGTACGGGGATGAGTGCGTCCACAAGCAGTGGGACGACCGACGCGCTCGGGCCCGACGAGGGTCCGAAGGGCGGGTCCGGGCCGAGCTGCTCGCGGCGCTGCTCGACGGGATGGATGCGGCGCTCTGTGCGTTCGACGCGGACGGCACCATCACCCACTGGAACCGTGAGGCCGAGCGGATTCTGGGCTGGTCCGCCGAGGAGGCCGTGGGCCGGCCAGGGCTTGCCGGGTGGGCGGTGCGGCGGGCGGATGCGGCGGAGGTGCAGGGGCGGCTGATGGCGGCCATGGACGGCGCCGGTCGCCGGGTCCACGAGTTCGCGTTGCTGCGCAAGGACGGCGGGCGGGTGCTCGTACGGACGCAGTCGGCCGGGGTCCGGAGTGCGGACGGGAAGCCGGCCGGGGTGTACTGCGCGTTCGGCGAGGTGCATGCGCAGATCGATCTGGAGAGGTCGATCGCGCTGAGCGAGGCACTGTTCGAGGACGCGTCGTGGGGCGTGGTGCTCGTCGACGCCGATCTGCGGCCGACGGTTGTCAACGCGCACGCGGCACGGGCGCTGGGCGGCGGTCGTACGACACTGCTGGGGCGCCCGCTGGGCGAGCTGATCATGCAGGGTGTCGAGGACCTGGAGGGCGCGTTGCAGCACGTACTCGCGGAGGGCGCACCACCGGCGCCGGCCGAGTTGTGGGTGACGTTGCGGACGGCGGAGGGGGAGCGGCGGCGCTGCTGGCGCAGCGGCTTTCTGCGGCTGGCGTCGCCGCTCGCCCAGGAGCCGGTTCCGTTGGGGGTCGGCTGGCTGTTCCAGGACGTGACCGCGGAGAAGCTGGTGGCGCAGGAGGCGGACCGGGTGCGGTTCCGCTCGAACCAGCTGCACCGGGCTTCGACGTCGGCGTCCGAGTGCGAGGACCCGATGGAGGCGGCGACGTCCTACCTGGACTATGCGCTCGCGGGCTTCGCCGACCATGCGCTGGTCGACCTGGTGGCGGGGGAGCGGCTGGTACGGGTGGCGGCGACGTCGCCCGGTGAGCCCGGGCCGTGCCTGCCGGTGGCCGGCGGCGGCATTCCGCTGCGGTACGCGACCGGGCACCCGGCCCTCCAGGCGGTGGACCGTACGGGTTCGGTACGGGCCAGCGCGGGTGCGGGACCCGGGGCGGGGGTGTGGGCGGCCGAACGGCAGTGGCCGGGGGATTCGGTGCACGCGCTGTGCGCGGTGCTGCGGAGCAGGGGGCGCACGCTGGGCGTGGTGACGTTTCTGCGCTCCGCCCACCGCACGGCCTTCGAACGCCCCGACGCGGTGTACGCGGAGAGCGTGGCGGTCCGGGTCGCGGCGGCGGTGGATCTGGCGCAGGTGGTGGCAGCGGACTCCGCCGGCTGACGGCCCGCGGAGTTGCGCCCGTCGGTCGCCCTTCGCCGTGCGGCAGGCGGATCACGCCAGGTGTGGCCGCGCACGGGCACTTACGACCTCCCCCACGATAGGGAGCGGGCTCCCGACGCCCTGCGACTCCGCTTGCGGCGTTGTCGTCAGTCAACGACGCTCCTTCCCCGAGCT
>NZ_JBEOVN010000091.1:0-27164 GCF_040295565.1 Streptomyces sp. NPDC002785
GGCTGCTCCACGCGGGGCGGCCCTTCGTGTGCGGATCCGGCGGCGGGGTGGTGACCTCAGCCCATCCGCTCGACAGAGGGCTCGGGTCCCGCAGCGGCGTCGGCACCCGGCCCCACCGGGCCGGCACTCTCCGCGCCCCGGCCGCTCTCCGCCACCCGGCTGCCCTCAAAGGCCGCCCCGTCCTCCCCCGGCAGATTCCGCATCAGCAGCCAGTACCCGAGCGCGGCCCCGGTCCCCAGGACCGCACACGTCCCCCACAGCCACTGCGCCCCGAAACGGTCGATCACCACGCCCGACATCAGCGGTGCGATCAACGCCGCAGCCGACCAGGACATCGTGTACATGCCCTGGTAGCGGCCGCGGCCCTGGGCGGGCGAGAGCCGGACCACCAGACCGGTCTGGATGGGCGAGTTGACGATCTCGGCGACCGTCCAGACGCAGATGGTCAGTGCGTACACGGCGACCGACCCGGCGAACGCGGTGAGCCCGAATCCGTACCCCGCCAGCAGCGACGACACGATGAGCAGCCGGCGCGGATCGCGGTGCTGGATGAAACGGGTGACCGGGATCTGGAGCACCACGATCAGCACACCGTTGACGGCGACGGCGGTACCGAAGTCGGAGCTGGAGAAACCATCCGCCCCCATGGCCACCGGCAGCCCCACATACCCCTGCTGGAAAATCAGGGCGATGACGAAGGACAGCCCTACGACGCTCATGAACCGCCCGTCGCGCAGCACGGTGGAGAGCCGGACCTCGTCCGCGCCGGTGACCGCACGCCCGGACAACGCCGACTTCTCCGGCTGTGACTCGGGCACCTTCATGAAAACGACGTAGGCGCAGAGGAGCGTCATCGCGGCCTCGCCGAGGAACCCGGCGAGATAGCTGTACTCGGCGACGAACCCGGCCCCGGCCGACGAGACCGCGAAGCCGAGATTGATCGCCCAGTAGTTGAGCGAGAAGGCCCGCACCCGGTCCTCGGGCCGGACTATGTCGGCCATCATGGCCTGCACGGCGGGCCGCGAGGCGTTGCTGGCCATGCCGACGACGAAAGCGACGGCGGCGATCGCCACCGGATGGACCATGAACCCGAGCACGGCCACGGACACAGCGGTCGCGGTCTGCGCGATGAGCATGGTGGGCCGGCGGCCCAGCCGGTCGGTCATCACCCCCGCACCGAGCGAGGAAACGACCCCGCCGAGCCCGTGCAACGCGACGACCAGACCGGCGTACGAGGCGGAGTAGCCCCGGTCCAGGGTCAGGTAGAGCGCCATGAACGTGGCGACGAACGCCCCGAGGCGGTTGACCAGCGTGCTGGTCCACAGCCACCAGAACTCCCTGGGGAGACCGGACACGGATTCGCGTGCGGCCCGTCTGAGACCGGCGACAGACATACGGAATCCCCCCAGGGAAGTACGGAACGGACACCGCCGGTAAGAGGCCCGGCAGTTGTCCGAACATTACGAATCCCGGATTCCGGTCCACCAGTCGATTGACGCCGACCGTCAATCGACCCGGCCCCGGCTCTCCGCGCACCCCCCGCCCGCCCCATCTGTCCGCCCTGTGACCGGCCGCGCAGCGCTTTTACGGCTTCGATTACGCTCGGACCCATGGCCGACGCACCGTACAAGCTGATCCTCCTCCGCCACGGCGAGAGCGAATGGAACGCGAAGAACCTGTTCACCGGTTGGGTGGACGTCAACCTCACGGAGAAGGGCGAGAAGGAGGCAGTCCGCGGCGGTGAGCTGCTCAAGGACGCCGGTCTGCTTCCCGACGTCCTGCACACCTCCCTCCAGAAGCGCGCCATCCGCACCGCGCAGCTCGCGCTGGAATCCGCGGACCGCCACTGGATTCCCGTCCACCGCTCGTGGCGGCTTAACGAGCGCCACTACGGTGCCCTGCAGGGCAAGGACAAGGCGCAGACGCTCGCCGAGTTCGGCGAGGAGCAGTTCATGCTCTGGCGCCGCTCGTACGACACCCCGCCGCCCGCCCTCGAGGACGGCACCGAGTTCTCCCAGAGCGACGACCCGCGCTACGCGACGATCCCGCCGGAGCTGCGCCCGCGCACCGAGTGCCTCAAGGACGTCGTCGTCCGCATGCTGCCGTACTGGTACGACGGCATCGTCCCGGACCTCCTGGCCGGCCGCACGGTCCTGATCGCCGCCCACGGCAACAGCCTCCGCGCTCTGGTCAAGCACCTCGACGGCATCTCCGACGCCGACATCGCGGGCCTGAACATCCCGACCGGCATCCCGCTCGCCTACGAGCTGGACGCCGGCTTCCGCCCGATCAAGCCGGGCGGCACGTACCTCGACCCGGACGCGGCGAAGGCCGCGATCGAGGCCGTGAAGAACCAGGGCAAGAGGAAGTAAGCCCGCACGAATAGGCCCCCTACCTGCGGTTTTCCCGTGAGTAGGGGGCTTGTTGCTGCGCTGGGGCCGTCTCTGGGCCGTCAGCTCCCTCCACCTCGCCGCAGCGATCGTCACGCTCCGCATGCTCATCCGCCGCGCGGCGACGCTGTACCGCTGGGACACCCGGCCCAGCACCCGCCGCCTCAAGTGACACCTACTGCCGGTCGGTCCAAGTGCCCTCACGACGCGTCGGGTCGAGGCGTGAATTGCCACTCACCGCGAAAAGGGTGCCGCGAGTCCCGAATATCGAGAGCCGCACGCGCTGACCCAGCACCCAACTGACCCAGCACGCCTGATCCCCGAAGGCCGGGGGAGCGCCTGACCCAGCAGGACGCTCCCCCCCGGCGGCTGTCAGAGGGTCGCCTCGCCGATGAGTGTTCCGTCATCGACGGCGTCCCGAAGGACGTGCGCGATCTCCTCCGGCTCGAGGTTGATGCCGTCGATCCCGGCCGCGGTCAACGGCGTCTCTTCCAGGGAGTATTCGCCCCGGCCTTCGGCGCTGAACTCGGGTCCCGTGCGGTCGTCGAAGGACCACGTCTCGATGCGGGCAAGGTAGAAGAGCTGTCGCTCGTCGTCGGTCTCCAGTGTGTGCAGCAGTCGGACGATGTCGGCCTTGCCGGCGATCTCCTCGTGGATCTCCCGGTGGAGGGCGGCCTCCCGGGACTCGTCGGTGGCCTCGACGCCACCGCCGGGCAGGACCCAGTAGACGGGGATGCCGGGCTTGGTCCGACGGATGACCAGCATCGTGTTGTTCGGGGTGACGAGGACGGCGCGGACTCGCTCGATCATGTGGTGTTCTCTCCTTGGTTGTTGGCGCGGTCTCAGTGCAGCAGCCAGCCACCGTCGACGTGGACGGATTGCCCAGTGATGAACGACGCGGAGGGGCCGACAAGGAACGCGACCAGGGCCGCCACATCCTCGGGCCGTCCACGACGGGGAACGCACTGCCGCTGGATCTGATCCTCGGGGCGGACCCGGAATTGGGCCGGGATGGCGGTCTCGGCCTCGACTTGGATGGCTCCGGGCAAGACGGTGTTGACGCAGATGCCGTACGGGCCGAGCTCGCGGGCGAGAGAGCGGGTCAGGCCCAGGAGTCCGGCCTTCGCGGTGCTGTACGCGACGAGGTTGGTGCGGCCGGCGCGGGCGTTGACGCTGCCGATGTTGACGATGCGGCCCCAGCGGCGTTCGACCATGCCGGAGGTCACCGCGTGGCAGACGCGGTAGTGGGCGGTGAGGTTCACGTCGAGGGAGTAGTTCCAGGCGGCCTCGTCGGTGTCCTGCCAGGGGACGCGGGGGTAGGAGCCGGCGTTGTTCACGAGGATGTCGATGGGGCCGATCTCGGCGCGGACGAGGTCGGTCATGGTATGGACGGCGCCGGGGTCGGTCAGGTCGGCGTTCACCGCGATCCCGGGGCTGCCGTCTCGCTCGAAGGCGGCGAGGAGGGCATGGGCGTCGGGGTCCTGGCCGAGGTGGTTGACGGCGACGGCGGCTCCGGCGGTGGCGAGTGCCCGTCCGATTTCGGCGCCGATGCCAGTGACGCCGCCGGTAACGAGGGCGATGCGGCCCTGGAGGGGCCGGGTCTGGAGAGGGCTTTCAAGCAGGGGCAGGGACATTGCTGCTCCGTTCGCCAGGGTTGGAATGAGGGGCCGGTTCGGTGGTGAAGAACGTGTCGAGGGCTGTGAGGGGGTCCTGGCTCTCGGCGAGCTTGATCAGTACGAGCAGGAGATCGTGGCCGGTCAGCCGGGCTGCCGGGATGACGCCGAGGATGCGCAGGGCGAGGAAGGCGTGGAGCCCGTCCAGGCTGGTGCCGCCCTGCCCCCGCAGACCGTCCAGGGACCGCGTGATGGCCGCGTCGGCCAGGGCGAGGTGGCGGCCGTGCGCCACATGGTGAAGGCCCTCGGCGATTCAGCCTCCGAGCTCGGCGGCGGCCACGCCCGCCACCTGGCCGTCCGCTACCTCACCCAGGACGTAGCCTCCTGGCTGGAGGGCCGCTTCACCGAGGCCACTGGCCACGAGCTGTTCGCCGCGACCTCCCAGCTCGTCCACCTCGCCGGCTGGATGGCCCAGGATGAGGGCGACACCCCCGAACTGCGCGGACTCGCCCAGCGTTATTACGCGCACTCGTTCCGCCTGGCCGCAGAGGCCGGTGATCCGGAGCTTTCGGCGACCGCACTGCGGGGGCTGGCCGTGCAGTGCGTCGGTCTGGGCTACCGGGCCGAGGCAGTCCAGCTCGGCGAAGCCTGCGTCGAATACGGCCGGCACCTCGACAACCCGCGCGCGGTCGCCTATTACGAGGCCACCCTCGCCAGCGTCGCCGCCCAGGACGACGACCGGCGCATGGCCACCAAGCACCTCGCCAGGTCCGAGACCGCCATCGCCAAGCCGGCAGCCGCGGGTGGCGACTCCTGGGCCGCCCACTACTCCCCCGGCCGCTGGGCCCACGAATCCGGCATGATCCTCTCCCGCCTCGGCGACCTCGACGCCGCCGAGGAACACCTCCACCTCGCCCTCGACATCCACGGCCTCGACCGCCGCCGTACCCGCGCCATCGTCCTCGCCGACCTCGGCGGCGTCCGCCTACGGCAAGGCGACGTCGACGGCGCCATGGCCACCTGGCGCGATTTCCTCGACTGCGCCGACGGCATCCGCTCGGTGAAAGTCCAGGCCGCTCTCCAAGACATGCGCGTACGCCTCCGCCGATACAGCGGAGTTCCAGAAGCCCAGGAAATGCGTGAGCGGGCGGCGCGCGCTGCGGGCTGCCCCTCTCCCAGTGGCCAGTGACCAGGGGTGTCAGGAGGCCCAAAGGGCGAGTGGCTTCGTCCACGAGAATGGACAGACCTTCGACACCGGTTCGAGAGGCCGGGGTTCTTGAGAACGAGGCTGGATATTCACGAGTTTCGGTTCTGGCACACATTCCGTGAAAGATCTTGCTGGCTCTCGCCAGCAGGAGGCGCGCGTCATGTGAGCTGCGCGGACCACGCGTCACCGGGGTTCGGTGAGGCCGGACTCAAGATCGCTCACGGAATGTGTGCCAGAACCAAAACTCGGGCTCTGGCTCAACTTCTGTGATGCGGACACTCTGAGTGACAGCCAGGCTCCTTCGAGCCGTACGCAAAGTCGCCCGAAAATAGTCTGTGGGCAGGACAGTTGGGCTGACAGTTCGGGCCGTGGAAGAAGTCGTGCTCCGGCTGAAGGAGCTGTTGTTCCCGTCGATCGCGGACGTCGCGGTGCTGTCGGTACGCGTGAACATCGAGATAGTGCGCGTTGATGCGCAATGCATCGCGGACGGCGCCGTGTGCCCGGTCTGCGGAGTCTGGTCGAACCGGGTGCATGGTTCCTACCTGCGGTTTCCCGCTGATGTGCCGAGCGGTGGCCGAAGCGTTGTTCTCCAGCTGAGGGTCCGTCGGTTCACCTGCGGGAACTCGGGGTGTGCGCGCCGCTCCTTCGTCGAGCAAATACCTGGCCTGACACGTCGGCACGGTCAACGGACCGAGCGGTTGCGCTCCACCCTGGCCGCGGTCGGTCTGGCCCTCGCGGGCCGAGCCGGAGCCCGCATCGCCCGCGTTCTTGGGGTACCGGTCAGCCGCAGCACGGTGCTCCGGCTGGTCGACGCACTCCCCGATCCCGAGGTCCCCCGCGCCGCGGGTGGTCGGCGTCGACGAGTACGCCACCGCAAAGGCCGCCACTACGGCACCGTCCTCGTCGACATCGAGAGCCGCCGCCCCGTCGACCTGCTGCCGGACCGGGAGGCGTCCAGCCTGGCGGCCTGGCTCGCCGACCGGCCAGGCGTTGAGGTCATCTGCCGCGACCGGGCACCGTTCTTCGCCGAAGGCGCCGCCGCCGGTGCTCCGCAGGCCATTCAGGTCGCGGACCGGTGGCACCTCTGGCACAACCTGAGCGAGGCCGCCGAGCGGGCAGTCGCCCAGCACCGCCAGCGCCTTCGAGCCCTTGTTCCCGCGGCCTCCGAATCCGAGCCTGAGTCGACCCCGCAAGAAGAACCGTCCGGTTCGCCGTGGCCGACCGGGCACCGGTTCGCAGACCGGACTCGGGCCCGGCACGCCGCGGTCCACGCACTCCTGCAGGCAGGACACAGCCTGCGTTCGGTCCAGCGGCAGCTCGGCATGGCCTGGCACACGGTCAAACGGTTCGCCGACGCCTCGACGCCGGAGGACCTGTTCACCGGCCAGTGGCAGAACCGGATCTCGGTCCTCGACGACTACAAGCCCTACCTGGACGACCGCTGGAACGAGGGCTTCACCAACGCGTGGAAGCTGTGGGAGGAGATCGTGCCGCTCGGCTACAAGGGCAGCTACCAGCGCGTCCGTGCCTACCTGCACAAGAAGCGCACCTCACCACGACCTGTGACCGCCCGGCCGCCGTGCCCCGAACGGCCTCCGGATGGATCCTCAGACGCCCGGAAACCCTCACCGAGCACGAACAGCTCCGGCTCAAGACCGTCCGCAACCAGTGCCCCGAGCTCGACGCCCTTACCCGTCACGTCCGGTCCTTCGCGACCATGCTCACTGACCGCCAGGGCGAGCGTCTCCCGGAGTGGCTCGACGCCGTTCGACAGGACGACCTGCCCAGCCTCCACACCCTCGCCGCCGGCATCGACCGCGATCTCGACGCCGTCATCGCCGGATTGAGCCTGCCCTGGAGCTCGGGCGCGGTCGAAGGGCATGTCAACCGGATCAAGATGCTCAAGCGCCAGATGTTCGGGCGGGCAGGCTTGCAACTTCTCCGCAAGCGCGTCCTACTGGCGTGACGGAGAGTGGCCGCGTCACAGACGTTGAGCCAGAGCCGTTGAAGTGAACAAAGCCAATGCGGTCAGGTGTCGGCGCATTCGTCGATGACGGCGCAGGCGAGGCGGATGCCGCCCAGGTAGGTGGAGATGCCGTCATCGCCGTGCATGTGGGGCGCGTCCTGGAACCACTGCCGCCACAGGCCGCCCTCCTGGAGGAGGCGGCTGGCCCGGTCGCCGTGCAGGACGGAGTCGGTGTACGCCAGGGCTCCCATGGCCGTCGGCTGGTCGTAGGCGAGGTCGGGCCGACGCAGGTAGCGATCCAGGTAAGCGGCGAGCAGGTCGGCGTCCCGTGCCGTGCCGAAACTCGCCAGCGCCACGCAGTAGGCCCCACCCGCGCAGCAGACCTCGCTCTCCAGCAGCAGCGCTCCCAGCCGCTCGCGGAAGCGGTCACGGCGCGAGACGGCGGCGAGCCATGCCGCGGTGCGCCGCTCGCGCCAGCTGCCTTCGAAGAGGGTGGTGAGCTCGGCGTCGGAAACAGCCTTCGCATCAGCGGCCAGAGCACGAACGAACGGCTCGTACTCCTCGCGCGGCATATGAAGTACCGCTCCACCGAGCTTCAGGTAGCGCCGCGCGGGGGCGCAAAAGCGGCGGAACAGATCCTGTATCTCAGGGTCGTGGCGGATCACCACCCCATCCTCTCGCAACAAGCACGCAGCTGAGGGCGTGGGGCAGAATACGCCTGCGGTGATCCCGGGACGGGAGGGACGCCACCTGGGACCCGGGTCGGGTGAGCGGGGTGTCGGCAGCACGCAGCGTTACTGCTCCACAAAAGTTGAGCCAGAACCAAAACTCGTGAACATAGCCAGGCTAAGGGCTGTCCTCGTAAGTAACAGCTCCCGGTGGCTTTGAACGACGTGTTTGTTCACTCACTGTCGTAATCGTCGGCCAGGTATTCCAGGCCAAGACGCAGAGTGCCGGGCGCCCATGCCTTGCGGATCACGATCGGCCGGGGCTTGTCGTGCAGCCAGATGGCTACGTAGCCGGGCGTGATGGTCGTGGCCGGGCCCGCTGTGCCGAAGGTGACATCGCTCCGTGTCTCCGCCGTCTGGATCAACGCGATCTGGTCCCGATGCAGGACACGGGGATCCCGCCACTGCGGGGACGTGAGCAGGAGTCCGTGCTCGTACAGAACAACGCGCGTGATGCCCTTGGAGGGCTGGAGCCAGCAATAGACCACGATGTCGGCGGCGAGGACACCGAAGACGATGAGCGACCCCGCGACGCCGCCTGTGATCAGCGCCGGCACCCACGCGATCAGCATGGCCGCACACACGGCAAGGAGCAGATAGGGCAACGGAGTCGGGCGGAACAACCGGTGGGCACTGAAGTGCTCACCGAGTCCGGCCCTTTCGGCCGCACGAGCGCCTGGATCAGTATCCTTTGCCATGCATATCCCTTCCCTGGCGGCGTAGTTGTCGCCCCTGAGCGCGGCGCGGATACCTTAGACCGACCGGCAATCAGGGGGCGGCGTCGCGGGGATGGGCACGCGTCCTCGGTACGAGGTTTCAGTCCGCGCCGAAGGCCGTCCGCCCGATGCGGGCCGCGAGCGTCTCCCAGGGGCGGCAGGCGACGACGGGCAGGGCGTGCAGGCGGGCCTGCTGGCTCAGCCACCGCGAGTACGCCGCGCTGACCCGCGCCCGGTGCCGTTGCACCCCGCTCCCGGGCTCCCGGGAGGCATAGTTGGCGGTGATCCGGTCCGGGTCCTCCTCGTGCAGGAACACCGCCCGCACGCGGCGACCGGCCGTCCGCCCCTCGCGGATCGCTGCCGCGGCCGCCGCCGGGGTGAGGTAGTCGCCCTCGACCAGGGCGGGCACGTCGACGGTCAGGCGGTTGCGTACGACGCCGAGCACCGCGGGCTCCAGGGCCCGAGCGGTGGCGATCTGAAGGTTCAGTACATGCTCGACGGTGAGCTGCTCGGTGTCGGGGATGTCGTCGAAGTGGTGGGCGGCGGGGTGGTGTTCGGCCGTCGTCATGGCCTCGACGGCGCTGACCACGTCGTCGAACTCGACCACGAATCCCTTGGCCTCATCGGCCAGTTGCGCGGCGACCCGGCTCTTGCCGATGCCGGACGCTCCACCGATCAGCAATATGTCCCACGACGCACCTGTCATGGTGCGAACGTATCGCGCGGGTTCCGCGTCCGTTGCGGGCCTCCCTGGCGCTAACGTGACCCAAGTGGCGGCCCGCTCAAGGGCGTAGCCGACCTGACGGGCCGTGCGGAGAGAGCAAGGAGAGCGGGGAGAGCAATCATGGGCGAGCCCCTGAAGACCTTCGTCGGCGGCGCCGAAGTCGACGTACCCAACAGCATTCCGGACATCCGGGCCACTCTGCCCGAGGAGAGACGCGAGGAGTTCGACCGCGCCATCAATGACGCCGGGGTGGGTGAGATCCAGGCCGTCATGCGGCACTGGATGCTGGAGGCCGTGCCCGATCCGGAGGCCGAGAAGATCCTGGACCGGCTGGCGCAGGACGAGGCCGAAAGGCGGACGGTCGCTTGAGCTTCCGTATCTCCTACGCCCCGCCCGCCGACGACACCCTGGCCAAGATGCGCGACGGCGAGATCTTCCGGAACGAGATGGCACGCACCCTGGGCCTGGACCCGTACGGGCACGGGTCGTCGGCCGTCAAGAGCGAGCGCGACCGCCGCGAAGCGACGGTCGCCGGGGCCATCGTGCTCTATTACGTCTCCGGGTCCGTCCTGATCGTCACCGTGGTCCGGCTCGTCCCGCTGCCCTGAACCAGCACCGGGCCGAGGAGACACCTCGGGCGCCCGAGCGGGCCTGCCTCACTCCCCGGGTTCTCCACGGCCACGGCACAGGACCGCCGCCACGAGGGACGCACCAAGCCGCGGCCGCCCCTATGCCAGCTTCGCGGCCTGGGCCTCGACCACCGCGGTCGGCAGTTCGAAGTCCTTTCCCCCGCCCATCGCGGCCAGATTCATCGAGGAGAACGAGGCGAACGAGGGGCCCTGACGCATGGCCACGAGCTTGAACTGCACCTTCTCGCCGCCCTGCTCCACCTGCACCGTCCAGGCGGCCGCGTCCTCCCCGGCCTTGACCTGCTCCTCGGTGATCTTGCTGACCTTCTGCTTCTCACCGGCTGCCGTGAAGTCGAACCCGCCTGCGCAGTCGGTGGCGGCGGTGCGCAGCGAGGCGACCGACTCCTCCGCGCCCTTGCCGTCGTACGAGCCGAGGGCCAGCTGCGTCGTCGTGATGTCGAATGCCGCCTTGAACGCGTCTTCGGCATCCGCGCCGTCCTGCTTGCCCATGCTGCCCTTCTTGGGCTCGCTGACGACCGTCCGCTTGGTGAACGCCGCGGGCTCACCGACCTGTGCCCCCATCAGCGCGTCGGCGAACGGGGCGCAGACCTCCTTCTCGACCTTGATGTCATCACTGGAGATCTCGTCCTTGGCCGCAGCCTTGGCGATCTTGTGGCCCTTGACGTCGCCCTGGGCCAGCGCGGCCTTCTCCAGCTCGGCGGCGGTCAGCGCCTTGGCGCCCGGCTTCGCGGCGGCGGACTCCTTGCCCTTGGCATCCGCCCCCTTGTCGCCGGAACCGGAATCCGAGCCGCCACCGCATCCGGTGACGAGCAGGGCCAGGGACACCGCGGTGGCGGCAACAGCGGTACGGCGTATGGCGGTAGATCGCATGGTCCGGTCCGTCTCTCTGAACTGGGGTCTTCGGGTTTTACTCACTCTATGAGCAGGATTTGGTTTGAAGATCAATCAACTGGATCACGGGATGTGATCGTGACGACGCCGTGATCAACCCGCGCCGCGTTCCCCGGGAGCACCTGGACCAGGTGTCGAAGGAAGTCGGTCCGCAGCTCGAATCGGCGCTGCAGGACATGGAGTCGGCACTGCGGGCACGGGACCGACCACCGACCCGCAGCGCCCGCCCCGTCAGCCGGCCAGTGCCCGCTGCGCCTCGTGGAGGCTGGGCGGGCACACCGCTCCGGCCTGCCGTACGCCTTCGGCCGGGTGTGCCGATCGCCGGTGAAGTCGGGGGCGTCGATCCGGTCGGACTCCGTCACCTCGCTGACACCGACCGTCGCGCCGTACGGGGCGGGCCCGTCGATCCGCATCGGGCCGGCCGGCCACTGGTGACCTGGATGTTCCAGTGCGTGAAGCGGGCTCCGAAGAGCGGCCCCACGACGCCGCCTCCCCTGTGCCGGTCGGTCCAAGCCGGTCGACCTCGGCCCGGTCCGGCTCTCGGCCCCGTCGGTCGAGACTCGACCCAGAGGTCAGCCGGCGGGGCGTTGGGTCAGGTGTGTGAACGCGTCCAGGTTCCGCGTGGACTCGCCGCGCGACACCCGCCACTCGTACTCCTTGCGGATCGCGCTCGCGAAGCCCAGCTCCAGCAGGGTGTTGAACGCGCCGTCGGCCGCTTCGAGGACCGTGCCGAGCAGCCGGTCCAGCTCCTGCGGGGTGACCACGGAGAGCGGCAGCTTGCCGACCAGATAGATGTCACCGAGCTGGTCGATCGCGTAACTCACGCCGAAGAGACGGAGGTTGCGCTCCAGCAGCCAGCGGTGGACCGCCGCGTCGTTCTCGTCCGGGTGGCGGACGACGAAGGCGTTGAGGGAGAGCGAGTGCTTACCGACGCGCAGCGAGCAGGTGGTGGACAGCTTGCGCGTGCCGGGCAGCTTGACGACGTAGCTGCCGGGTTCGGGGCTCTCCCATGCGAGCTCGGCGTCCTTCAGGGCCGCCTCGATGATCTGCACGACCTGCGCAACCTGCGTCGTCACCGCTTCATCGGGTACGTCAGCCATGGTGCGAGCGTACGCGACGGCGGTGTTCGTGCATCGCGGCCGTGTACACGTCGGCGGTCACGGACGCGGCGGTGTCCCAGCCGAAGCCCCGCGCGTGCGCGGCGGCCGCCGCGCCCATTCGGGCCACCAGTTCCGGCGCCTCGGCGAACCGGCCCAGCGCCTGCGCGTACGCCTGCGGGTCGTGCCCGGGTATCAGGAAGCCGCTGACCCCGTCCCGTACCGCCACCGGAAGACCGCCCACCGCTGCCGCGACGACCGGGGTGCCCGCCGCCTGGGCCTCGATGGCGACCAGGCCGAAGGACTCGCTGTACGAAGGCATGACCAGCACGGAAGCGGCCCGGAACCAATCGGCGAGCTGGTCCTGCCCGACCGGCGGCTGGAACCGTACGACATCGGCGATGCCCAGCTGCGCCGCCAGCTTCTGCAGGCCTTCCGGCTTGGCGAGCCCGCTGCCGCTCGGGCCGCCGACGACCGGTACGACCATCCGGCGACGCAGCGAGGGGTCGCGGTCCAGCAGGGCGGCGACGGCCCGCAACAGCACGTCCGGAGCCTTGAGCGGCTGGATGCGGCCCGCAAAGAGCGGAATCAGGGCGTCCTTCGGCAGTCCGAGACGCGCCCGGGCCGCGGCGCGCCCGTCGGCGGGGCGGAAACGGTCGAGGTTGACCCCTGGGTGCACGACGGCGACGGAGCCGGGATCGGCCTCGTAGAAGCGGATGAGATCATCCGCTTCCTCGGCGGTGTTCGCGATCAGCCGGTCGGCCGCGCTGACGATCTGGGTCTCGCCGATGACGCGGGCGGCGGGCTCGGGGGTGTCGCCCTCCGCGAGCGCCGCGTTCTTGACCTTCGCCATGGTGTGCATGGCGTGGACGAGCGGAACGCCCCAGCGCTGAGCGGCGAGCCAGCCGACATGGCCGGAGAGCCAGTAGTGGGAGTGGACCAGATCGTAGTAGCCGGGGCGCTGGCCGGCCCACGCCTGCATGACTCCGTGCGTGAAGGCACAGAGCTGGGCGGGCAGCTCCTCCTTGGCCAGACCTTCGTACGGCCCCGCGTCGACATGCCGGACCAGGACACCGGGCGCCAGCTCGACCGTCGGGGGCAGCGCGCCGGTGGTGGACCGGGTGAAGATCTCGACCTCGATGTTGATCGCGGCGAGGCGCTTGGCCAGCTCCACGATGTAGACGTTCATGCCGCCCGCGTCACCCATGCCCGGCTGATGCAGGGGCGAGGTATGCACGGAGAGCATCGCGATGCGGCGGGGTTTGCGGTGGCCACCGGGGAAGGCGGCGGGGAACCTGAGGCGCGGCGCGACACGGCTGCTGCCGAGCCGGGAGACGTACTGACTCACGTCGTCCGGTCCTCCTCACTCAGGGCACGACACCGAAGGGACCTGAGCCCCTTCTCGAGGGCTGCAACAGCGGAATATCTCCTTTCATTTCCGCTTTACCAAATCATTGCAGTGAGGGGGCCGCATGCCGGGTCGGGGGTCCGGGCACCCCGCGCCGCCCACCGGGCCGAACCGGGACCGGGCACCCCGCGCCGCCTTCCGCCGCCCGCGACATCGTTACTCTCGCTGTCATGCGCCCCATCGGCACCGCGACCCGCGGGACCACCAACCCGAACCGGCTCCGCCGCATGGACCGCTGGATCGCCGCCACCCACGGTCCGGCCCTGCGCCGCGCCGACACCCCCGTCGCCGTCGACCTCGGGTACGGCGCCGCCCCCTGGACCGCCGTCGAGCTGCTGCAGCGCCTGCGCACCGCCGAGCCGCGCACGGCGGTGGTCGGCATCGAGATCGACCCGGAGCGGGTCGCGGCGGCGAAACCGTACGAACGTGAGGGCCTCACCTTCCTGCACGGCGGCTTCGAGATCCCGCTCCCCGAGCGCCCCGACCTCATCAGGGCGGCGAATGTGCTGCGCCAGTACGACGAGGGCGAGGTCGTCGCGGTCTGGCAGCGGCTGTGCGCGCGCCTCGCGCCGGGCGGGCTGCTGGTCGAGGGCACCTGCGACGAGATCGGGCGCCGGCACGTATGGGTGGCGCTCGGCCCGGAAGGCCCGCGCACGGTGACGTTCGCGACCCGGCTCGCTTCCCTGGACCGCCCCTCCGACCTCGCGGAGCGCCTGCCCAAGGCGTTGATCCACCGCAATGTGCCGGGCGAACCGGTCCACGCGTTCCTGCGGGACTTCGACCGGGCGTGGGCCGCGGCCGCCCCGTACGCCTCACTGGGTGCCCGGCAGCGCTGGATCACGGCGGTGCGGGCGTTGTCGGGCGACTGGCCGCTGGCGGACGGGGTACGTCGGTGGCGCCAGGGCGAAGTCACGGTGAAGTGGACCGCCCTCCAGCCCAACCGATAGCCGAACACGCGCCGAACAGACCCGGCGGGCCCGCGTCCGCGGAGGCGCGCGGGAACGCGGACCGGGCACCGTTCGTCAGGACGATGGGGAGCGATTTCCGGGACGCGGGGAGCGATTCCCGGGGCGTCGGCCGAGCTGTGTGACCGTCAGGGCAGCAGGCGTGTTCCTCTGTTGCTTTTCGGAACGGCATGGCACGATCTCGTCACCAGCAAGACGTTACTGACGGTAAATCAGATTCATTCGGAGGGGGATACCGTGAACCGACGTCACGTTGCCGCAGCCGCGATCACTCTGGTCTGTGCACTGACCGTACTCACCGCGCCGGTCCAGGCTTTCGCCACGCCCGCACCCCCCTCCCCCTCCATGACGCAGACCCAATCCGGGTCGAAGACGCCGAAGAAGAGCCTCGAAGAGGTACGAGAGGAGATCGACGCCCTCTACCGCAAGGCCGGGGCGGCCACCGACGCGTACAACCTCGCCGAGGAGCAGGCCAAGAAGCAGTCCGGCGAGATCGTCGAACTGGCCAAGGCCATCGTCGAGGGCCAGTCGAAGATCGCCGAGCTCAAGAACCAGGCGGGCGCCCAGGCCCGCGAGCAGTACCGCACCGGCGGACTGCCGCCCGGCACCCAGCTGATGCTCAGCGACGACCCGCAGCTGTTCCTCGACGGGGTGAGCCGGGTCAGGGAGGGCCAGCAGGCCGCCCAGGGCGTCCTCGGTGAACTGACCAGGACCCAGCAGGACCTGGAGACGTACACCCAGGACGCGAGCACCAACTGGAAGAAGCTCGAAGCCAACCGTCTCAAGCAAGCCCAGGCCAAGAAGAAGATCAACGCGCAGATCGCCGCGGCGAAGAAGCTGGAATCCCAGCTGAAGAAGAAGGAACGGGCCCGCCTGCTCAAGCTGGAGCGGGAGGCCCAGCACAAGCTGCAGACGGCCTGGCTCAGCTCCGGCGCCCTGAAGGACATCAACCGCGAGGCGAGCGCGGGCGGCAAGAAGGCGGTGGCCTTCGCGACCGAGCAGATCGGCAAGCCGTACGTCTGGGGAGCCGAGGGCCCCCGTTCGTACGACTGCTCGGGGCTGACGTCACAGGCCTGGGCGGCGGCGGGCCGGCCGATCCCGCGCACCTCACAGGAGCAGTGGCGGCTGCTGCCCCACATCGCCATCAAGGACATGCGCCCCGGCGACCTGATCATCTACCACGGCGACGCCAGCCACGTGGGCATGTACATCGGCGACGGCGCCATCATCCACGCCCCCCGCCCCGGCCGGAACGTCACACTGGCGGGCGCGGGCTCGATGCAGATCCTCGGCGTGGTCCGCCCGGACAAGTAGGGGCGCTGCCCGCCCGGCCAGATCAAGTCCGCCCGGCGATTGAGGACAAAGCACCCATCGGGGATGCCTCATGCCCCCGGCACTCCCCGCAGGGCCGCCGCACCCCCCACGGGAGTGACCCGCACCACCCACCCCCCGCCACCCCGCGTGACCTTTGTCATGCCCCGGCACCCGACCCCACCCCCACACATCTCGCCGGATCCGTGACCTGACGCGGCTTATGGCGGTGCATATGACAGCGGGCGATTGCGGTACGCCATTCCGTTCCCCCACCGCGGACCGCTATCGTCCCCGTCTGGCGGATCGTCGATCGTCGTTCCGCCGCGCCCTCGGGGGGAGGGAAGGAAACCCGAACCCATGCCCGTACCCGTACCGCAGCAGCGCGCCGTTCCCGCTGCGGAAGCCTCCTATGGCGCCGACCTCACCCTCCTGGTGATCGAGGACGACCCGGCGGGCACCCTCGCCGTCCCCGAGCTCCCGGCCGCGGCCGGGACGCGGGTCCGTATCCGCAACGCCCGCAACCTGACCGAGGCGGGCCGGCTCCTCACGGACGACGTGGACTGCATCCTGCTGGACCTGGCCCTGCCGACCGGCGGCGAGGCCCGCTCCGCCCCCACCGAGGGAGCCGACGAGCTCGCCACCCTCAAGCACGTCCTGCGGATAGCCCCGCGCCACGCCGTCCTCGCCCTCACGGCGGAGGACGACGCCGAGCTGGCCGCCGAGGCGGTACGGGTCGGCGCCCAGGACTACCTCTTCCGCGGCGAACTCGACGGACTGCTGCTCAGCCGCGCCATCCGTTACGCCGTCGAACGCAAGCGCGCCGACATCGCCCAGCACCAGCTCACCGAGTCGCGACTGCGCGCCCAGGAGAACGCCCGCCTCGAACGCGGCCTGCTCCCCACCCCGCTGCTCGAAGGCTCCGATCTGCGTTTCGCGGCCCGCTACCGCCCCGGCCGCAGCCGCGCGCTGCTCGGCGGGGACTTCTACGACACGGTCCGTACGCCCGACGGCACCGTCCACGCGATGATCGGCGACGTCTGCGGGCACGGCCCGGACGAGGCGGCGCTCGGCGTCGAACTGCGCATAGCGTGGCGGGCGTTGACCCTGGCCGGGCTCTGCGGCGACGAACTGCTCTCCACGCTCCAGCAGGTCCTGGAGCACGAGCGGGAGAGCGAGGAGATCTTCGCGACGCTCTGCACCGTCGACATCGCCCCCGACGGCCGGCGCGCCGGCCTCTGCCTGGCGGGCCACCCCGCTCCGCTGGTCGCCCGGCACGGGCGGGCCGCGCACCTTCTCCCGTACGAGGACGGCGGCCCGGCCCTGGGTCTGCTGACGCGCGCCCGGTGGCCGCGCCGACAGGTGGAACTCGGCAGCTCCTGGAGCCTGATGATGTACACGGACGGGCTGATCGAGGGACGCGTGGGGCCGGACGGCACTCAGCGGCTCGGCCAGGACGGCATGGTCGAGATGATCAACCGCCAGCTGGCTCAGGGACTCACCGGTGAGGCTCTCCTGGAGGCCGCGGTCACCCAGGTGCGGGAGCTGAACGGCGGCGAACTGACCGACGACGTCGCGGTCCTGCTGCTCGACCGCGACCAGGAACACATCCGCCGACGGGGCCCGAACGGCGGCCGGGGCCGGAGCATCCCGCGCCCCCGCCCCGAACCGGCGTCACCCACGGTCCCCGCAAACACCGCAAGTCCGGCGAACGCTCAGCGCCCGCCGTTGTAGGGCCCGTACGGCCCGTCGCTGCTGGAGCCACCACGCCGGCCGCCACCCGAGACCGCCCTCAGCGCGGGCCGTACGTCCACCAGGAAGACGATGGACGCGACCGCGCCCGCAAGCTGCAGGAACAGCATCGGCACGAAGAGATTCACGGCGACGGTGATGCCGAGGATGATCAGCCAGAAGGACTTCTTCTGCTTGTCCGCGGCCCGGTAGGCGTCCTCACGGGCCGTCGCGGCCAGGACCAGTGCGACCACGGCCAGGACGAGCATGGCCATGTAGAGCAGCCAGACGAGTGTGCTGAATCCTGTGAGCAACATGGTGTGCACCGCCTAATAAGTGGATGAGCGCCTCGCGGCCAAGGTACCGGGACAACGCGCCGGGCACCCCAAAAAATGCCCGCCCCGCGCCCCGGTACACACTCCGGCTGTGGCGCCGGGGGCCCTACTTCGCGGTCGGCGGAGTGGTCTTCTTCGCGGCGGGCTTGCGCGCGGGTGCCTTCTTGGCGGGCGCGGCCTGGGCCTTGCTCTCCGGCTTGACGGTCTTCTGGGCGGGCGAAGCCTTTGCCGGCCCCGGCTTGGCGACCGGCCCCGGCTTGGCGGTGCCCGTCGGCTTGGACTCCTTGCGCGGCTCGACGACGACGGCGATCTCGACGATCTCGTCGGCCGTCTCACCACGCCAGGTCCTCACGGTCTGCTCGCCACGCTCGGCGACCTTCTCGTACGTCTCCCGGGCCCGCACCGCGTACTCCGCGGCCACGCCCAGACTGCGCAGCGCCAGATCCTGGGCGCTCTCGCCCAGCTTCCGCAGATCGCTGTCGAACGACCCGATCACCTCGGTGACCTTGGCCTGCACAGTGGCCTGCGCCTCCCTGGCCTGCGAGGTCACCTTCTCCTGCACGGCCTTGGGGTCGGCGTTGCGCACGGCCTCGATACGCTCCGGCGCCTCGGCACGCAGCTGCTCGATCAGCGCCGGGACCTTGCGCGCCTGCTCGACGGCGATATCGGCCGTACCGGCGGCGAAGTAGAGGGGGGTCGGGTCGGTGAGGGTCTTGCGCAGGTCATCGGTGATGGCCATGACTGTGGTCCTCCCGGATCATCAGACTCAGTGTGAGGGTTTTGAGGGCTTTGAAGCTGTGTCGGCATCGCCGCCGTCGGGCGTGCGGGGGCCGTCGGCACCGGGGCGGCCGTCCGCGGCCCCCGGTCCGGACTCGCCGCCGGTCTCCGATCCGGCTTCGGCGCCGGACTCCGGTCCGGGCTCGAACCCGTTCTCCGATCCGGCTTCGGCGCCGGACTCCGGTCCGGGCTCGAACCCGTTCTCCTTGCGGAAGGAGTCGTAGATCTGCAGCAGAACATTCTTCTGCCGCTCGTTTATGGACGGATCGGCCAGGATCACCGCCCGCGTCTCCAGCTCCTCCCGCTCCCGCTCGTCCAGAATCCCGGCCCTTACGTAAAGGGTCTCGGCGGAGATCCGCAACGCCTTGGCGACCTGCTGCAACACCTCGGCGCTCGGCTTGCGCAGCCCGCGCTCGATCTGGCTGAGGTAGGGATTGGACACCCCGGCGGCATCGGCGAGCTGCCGCAGCGACAGCTGCGCATTGCGCCGCTGCTCGCGCAGGTACTCACCGAGATTGCCGACGTTGAGTGATGCCATACCTTGATGATGCGCACCCTTGCTAACTTTTGCAAGCACATGCTTGCAAAAGTGCGCCACACCACTCGCATGGCCCCTGGTGACTCTCAGCTGTCCTGTCTCTGGGATGTCCGGGCAGTCTCGGAGATCTCCGGGCAAGTGAGCTGACGTCTCAGTCATCTCCGGGCATTTGGTGGGGTGTATCAGTCTTCTCCGGGTACGCCGCCTCTTCGCTGGCTACGGTCGTCGTGGCTGGTCGGCGTCGTACCGAAGGCCCGGGTGAATGCGAACGAGGCGTCGGCAGAGGACGTCGAGCTGGAGTACGTCAGCGCGGCTGGGCTTCGTGAACGCGGGCCTTTGGGGCTCCTGTGGTCGGTCCCGTTTGAGTCGGTACGGCCCGAGCGGCAGTTCCCGGCTTTCCGGGGCCAGGGCAACTGGTGCGGCTGGTACTGGTCGGCGACGTGTGGCGGGCATGTGGGATATGAGTCGTGGCTGGAGCGCGATCGCCTGATGCTGCTCGATTTCGATCCGCTGGTGACGGGCATTTCGTCGCAGCCATTTCGGCTGTCCTGGGCAGGGCCGGACGGGAAGCGGGTGCGGCACACGCCGGACTTCTTCGTCCGGCGCGCGGATGGCACGGCCCTGGTGGTGGACGTGCGCCCGGATGAGCGAATCGGGCCGGGGGACGCAGTGAAGTTCGCGGTGACCGCAGCGGCATGCCAGTCGGTGGGCTGGGACTTCGCGCGGGTAGGCGCGCCGGAGGCCGTGCTGATGGCGAACGTGCGATGGCTGGCCGGCTACCGGCATCCGCGGGTGCACCGCCCTGACGTGTCGCCCATCGCCTGCTGGAGATGTTCGCTGACGGCGCCGGTCTGCTGGACGGGGCTCGGGGGGCGGGCGACCAGATCGCGGTGCTGCCGGTGCTGTTCCACCTGCTCTGGCGCCGGGTTCTGACCACGGACTTGGAGACCGTGCTGCTGTCGGCGGGCACGAGGGTTCGGCTCGGCCTGGTCCGGGAGGGAGGCGGGGATGCCGTCGCGTCCGCGACTGCTGCGAGCGGGTGACCTGGTCCGCTTTGGGCCACGCCTCCCCGCTCGGCTGACACGGACTCGGATGCGCCTTTGCCGCACCTGGGCAAAACCGGGGCGCTCGTCGGGACCGCCGCGCTAGGTTGCCACCATGGCTGAATTCGTACTGGTGGCGGGCGCGTGGCTTGGATCGTGGGCGTGGGACGAGGTGGTGTCGGAGTTGCGTACGGCAGGGCACGGCAGCCACCCGGTGACGCTGTCCGGCCTCGCCGAGAAGCAGGGCGTACAGGCAGGGCAGCAGACCCACGTCCGGGACATCGTCGACGAGGTGGAGCGCCACGATCTCCACGACGTCGTCCTGGTCGGGCACAGCTACTCGGGCATCCCGGTAGGCCAGGCCGCCGAACGCATCGGTGACCGGCTGGCCCGCGTGGTGTTCGTCGACTCCGAGATTCCGGTCGACGGCGAGTCGTTCGCCTCCGGCTGGTGGGCCGGCCGCGAGGCACTGGAGGCCGCGATCGCCGGGAACGACGGCTGCTGGGCGCCGCTCACCGCCGCCGACTTCGACGGCCAGGGTCTCACCGACGAGCAGATCACCCGGATCGTGGGTGGCTCGACACCGCATCCGGGCGCCACGCTGACCGAGCCGGCCGTACTCGCGCGCCCGCTCGGCGAGCTTCCGGCGACGTACATCAAATGCCTGCTCGACGGCGACGAGCCGAACGACGACGTGGCCAAGATGCTGACTGGCAGCGAGCGTTGGGAACTGGTCGAGATGGACACCGGCCACTGGCCGATGTTCTCCCAGCCGCGCGAGCTGGCACTGATCCTGCACCGGTCGGCCATGGAATCCTGAGCCCCGAACCAGATGGCAGCCCCGGACCGGGGTGGCACGCCCCGCCCTTATCCGTGGCGGCGCTTGGGCCTGGGCGGCGGTCCGTATGCCTGCACCAGGGCGTTGCGCACGGCGACGCGCCCGGCCGCCCGGAACGCCCCCGGGTGGGAGTCGGCTTCGTGGCCCGGATACCGACGCGAACACCGGCCCGTCCACCGCTACCGCCCACTACTCCTCCCCGAGCCCCGACCGCAGCTGTGCGAAGGCGAGTTCGGCGGCCTCGACCGCACTGCCGTACGCCTCGTCCGCGCTCTCCCCCGCGTCGATCCGCCGCCAGTTCTCCAGGCCCAGGATGCGCTGTACGGCGATGATCTGGCCCGCGGCCAGCCTGTCCCGTACGCGGTCGCCCAGCGCACGGGCGAGCGCTGCCTCCGAGCGGCCCTGGTAGGCGTACATGCGGGCCACCAGGGACGGCGTCCCGTACAGCAGCCGCATGAACGCCAGCACCTCCGGCGCATCGCAGAGCCCGGTCACCGGGTCGCGTCGCTCCAGGCCGTCCAGGAAGTGGCGGCGCAGGGCGTCCAGGGGGGACTCGGTGTCCGCGCGGGCGGCGACGACACGGGCCGCCTCGTCCTCGTGGTCGGCGAACCGGTGCAGGGCCAGGTCCTCCTTGGCCGGGAAGTACCGAAACAGTGTCGGCTTGGAGATGTCCGCGGCGGCCGCCACCTCCGCCACCGAGACCTTGTCGAAACCCCGCTCCAGGAACATCGCGATCGCGGCATCGGAGACCGCCTGGTACGTCAGCCGCTTCTTCCGCTCACGCAGGCTCATCGGCGCAGGGGCCGCAGAGGCTGCGGGGGCCGCGTGTACCGCCGTCCCGGGCCTGGGTTTCTCTCCGCTCATGACCATGAAGCGTACGCCTTGACCTCAACCGGACTTGACGTCCGATGGGGGTCGCACGGGCGCCGGACGAGCCGGCCGCCGACAGCCGCAAGGGTGTGGTCCGGATGTGTGCGGTGCCGGTCGGGGAGGTGGGCAGTCCGCAGGTGCTGGTGGCGGCGGAGCTGTCCGTACCCGTCGGCGGGTGCGGGTGAGGTGGTGATCGAGGGGAGCCACGTTGACATCGGCTCCGTGGAGACCTGGATCCGTTCGGGTGGGTTCAGGGGGTACTTCCAGGTCCGGACGCCGTACGTGCCGTGCGCGCCCGCGCCTCCACGAGGGCCTCAACCCCGTCCAGCACCCGTTCGAGCCCGAACCTGAACTCGTGGTCGGGCTCGTCCGGCGTCCCCATCACCTCGGACTTCAGCAGCCGGGAGAGCGACGGATGCCGTACGGGGTCGACGAGCCGGTCGAGGGTACGGGCGTACCCGTCCATCACTTCCTGCGCCGGTATGCCGCACGCCTCCGCCGCGCGACCAGAGGCAGCCGTCGCAGGTTCGGTTCCGGCCCCGGCCCCGGCCCCGGCTGACTCAACGGGACTTCTCGCCGCACACCCCTGTGCGCGTGGGCCGATCAACGCCCTTTACACCTACGGATGTTGGCCTGAGCAACTCTCAGAACACATCCGGGCACCAAGCCCGCCGCGCCGCCCGGAACATCCCCTCCGCCAGCGCCACCGCACCCGGCGTGAGTTCCTCGATGCGGCCCAGGGCCGCCAGTCGGACCGGGGACTCGTCGCCCAGATAGAGCGTCCCCAACTCCCTCACGTCCAGGGCGAGATCGGCGGCGGCCGTGGTGGGGGTGCAGGTCGCGCCGGACGGGGAGGCATCGAGGTGGTAGCGGCCGGTGGTCAGGCCGGTGGCGTCGTGGATGTCCAGGGTCAGTGCGCCCGGTACCGCGTAGGTGCGGGCCTCCAGGGCGCGTACGACGTCCAGGACGCGTACCCACAGCCAGTCCGCCTGGGTCACGATGCGCGCCGCGCGCGGGTCCGGGAGGAGGAGGGGCAGCAGGTCGTCGGGGGCGCGGTGGCCGGTGCGGACCGTGGTGACCCAGTCGATCGAGCAGACGAAGTGCCACAGCGCGCGCTCCGCGGCGGGGGTGACGGCGATGTGATCGAGCACCGTGGCCCGGTTCAGCGGCTGCTTGGCGTCGCCCCAGTTGTCGTCGGCGCGGTAGGTGACCAGGCCGTCGGCCTCGCCGTCCGCGTTGCAGTAGACCGCGTAGAAGGGTTCCACCCAGGTATCGGGGCCGGGCCGGTCCTCGCCGGTGGTCAGTTCCCACCACCGTGCGGCGCGGTCGATCGCCCCGTGCTGCCGGGCGCGCAGCCGTTCATGGAGGGCCGGGCCCAGCTTGCGTACGTCCGCGCAGGTCACCAGGTCGATCCGGCCGCCGTCCTCGGCGCAGGGCCCCGACCACCGCGGGTCGAGACCCGACCTCGGTACGTCGATCTCCCATTCGGTGGTCCACGTCGCCGGGCCGAAGCCGTACCGCCCGTAGATCGGGTACTCGGCGGCGATCAGCGTGGCGGCCACGTCGCCGCGCTCCTTCGCCGCCGCCAGGTCCGTGGCCATCATCCGGCTCAGCAGTCCGCGGCGGCGGTGCGTCGGCGAAACCGTGACGTTGGAGATCGCGTCGGCCTGCACCGTGGCACCGCCGACGACCGTGAGCTCCTGCGCGAACGACCGGAACGTGGCCACGCACCGCCCGCCGTCGAACGCGCCCTGCGTACGGGCCAGGTCGGTGTGCGGCCGCCGGCTGGCAACCTCCTGTTCCGTCACCGTCGGCGGGTGCAGAAAGCCGGTGTGCACGGCCCGCAGCCAGTCGGGGTAACCGGATTCGGTGATCGCACGGACATCAAGGCGCATGGGCCCCACGCTAGGCACGCGCTCCCGGAATGTCGCCCGGTTTTCCGCCCCGGCCGAATCCGGTCAGAACGCTGCCCGGATCTCGCCGACCTCACCGCCGCCGCCCAGCAGAGGCGCGCGTCCGATCCGGGAGACCACCGGGGCGTCGATGCCGAGCAGGCGCAGCGACTGTGCCAGCACCGGGCCGAGTGCCCGCGTCGCACCGTCGTCGATCTTGAAGGCCAGTGCCCGGCCGTCCGCCAGCGCCACCGCCTGCACCGCCTCCGCGCCCATCTTGGAGAGCGTTCCCGGCACTTCCCGCATCAGCCAGGTGTCGGGGCGGCGCGTTCCGGCCACGTACTCGGGGTGTGCCCGCATCGCGTCCCCGACCCGGCGCTCCGCCGACCCCGGCTCCGCCAGCACGAACGAACGGAAGGCGCGAGCCAGACCCACCAGGCTGATCGCCATCAGCGGCGCCCCGCACCCGTCCGTACCGACCGCCGTGACCGGCTCGCCCGCCGCCTCCTCGACCACTTGGTGGACCAGCTGCTGGAGCGGGTGCGAAGGGGCGAGGTAGGACGCCCGGTCCCAGCCGTTCACCGCGCACACCGCGAGCATCGCCGCGTGCTTGCCGGAGCAGTTCATCGTGATCCGCTCCCGGACATGGCCAGCGGCGAGATACGCCTCCGCCTCCGCCGGGTCCAGCGGCAGATCGGGCGGGGTCTGCAGATCGCCGGGCGTCAGTCCGTGCTCGGCAAGCATCGTGCGCACGAGCTCGAGGTGGAAGCCCTCGCCCGAGTGGCTCGCGGCGGCCAGTGCCAGCCGCTCCCCGGACAGATCGAGCCCGGCCCGCAGCACCGCGGCGGCCTGCATCGGCTTGTTGGACGAGCGCGGGAAGACCGGCGCCGCCGGGTCGCCCAGAACCTGCTCCACGCTGCCGTCGGCGGCCAGGACGACCAGCGAGCCCCGATGCCGGCCCTCCACGAAGCCTGACCGTACGACCTCGGCCAGGACGGGGTGGGCGGTGGATATGGCGGAGGGAGCGGCGGGGGCGGCGCTGGAGGTCATGGTGGCCTTCCGGGGACGGCGGACCCACCCCCGGAAGGGTCGCTTCAGGCGAGCAGGTCGTCTACTTGTGCTTCACCGTCACGGTACCTGCGGGCGATCTCCGCGCTGCAATCGTCAGCGGTCCGTTGCAGCTGGTGACGGCGCCGGGAGACCTGCTGCTCGTAGCGGACCAGGCGCCCCATCGCGGCGTGCAGCTCTTCGTCCGTACGGGCGTCGAGGTCGGAGAGTTCGACCTCGGCCAGCGTCTCGGCCGCCAGTCGGCGGTACTCGTCGCTGCGCGGTGTGGTGAGCGTGACATGTCTGGCGGAGGAGCGGTGCTGGGACGGGGTGTCGGCGAGGATCTCCGAGAGCCGGTCCACCACCGGTGTCTCCGGATCCAGCCTGCGGGCCAGCTCGGCCCTCAGGATGTCGATCCGCCCCTGGACCAGCCGCCGCACATAGCTGAGGTCGGCCTCGTCGCGCTGCGACTCGCGGCGCAGGGTGCGCAGTTCCGGCAGCCGCAGGGCGTCCAGCTCGGACTGTGGTCGCGCGGACGGACCATCCACGAGATCGTGACCGGTCCGCTGCACGGGTGGGCGCATGGTGCTGGTACTGGTGCCGGCGCGCGCGCCCGGCACGGCGCCGGGGGACTGCCCGGTTCCATAGGTACTCATGCTTGTGTCCATCCCCTCGACCGGTGCGTCGGCGCACCGCCTTCCGAGCATCGTGCCACTCCCATGGGGCCTGTGTGCATGCTCTGTACCCGTTCAGCCCAAGATAGGTTGGTCTGTATGCGTGCAGTGGTACAGAGAGTGGACGGTGCGAGCGTCACGGTGGCCGACGGCGCGGGCGCGGCAGGCGGCCCCGAGGTGGTCGGCGAAATCGTCGGCGAAGGGCTGTGTGTGCTGGTGGGAGTCACCCACGGGGACACCGCGCAGAAGGCGGCGCAGCTCGCCCGCAAGCTCTGGTCGGTCCGCATCCTGGAGGGCGAGAAGTCCTGCTCCGATGTGAATGCACCGCTTCTGGTGATTTCGCAGTTCACTCTCCACGGGGACGCCCGGAAGGGGCGCAGGCCCACCTGGAACGCCGCGGCGCCCGGCGAGATCGCCGAACCGCTGGTCGACGAGGTGGTGGCACAGCTGCGGGCGCTGGGGGCGCAGGTGGAGACGGGCCGGTTCGGGGCGGACATGCGGGTCTCGCTCACGAACCATGGCCCGTTCACCGTCATCATCGAGGTCTGAGGCCGCTCCCCATGTGCCGGCCGGGGTCCAGGGCCGGTCGGCCCGAGCCGGGTCCGAGCCGGATCTGAGTCAGGTCGAGCAGCCGGTGCAGACGGTCGCGCGTAGAGAATCTGCGCGCGGCTACGGCTCCACGACCGTCTCTTGGGCGGCGGCCGTGTCCCCCGCGAGCAGCTCCGCGTCCACCGCGACATTCCGCTTGACCAGGGCCAGTGCGATCGGCCCCAGCTCGTAGTGGCGGGCGGACGTGGTGATGAAGCCCAGCTGACGGCCCTCGGCGCCGTCCGCGGCGAGCCGTACCGGTGTGCCGTGTCCGGGCAGGACGACCTCGCTGCCGTCGAGGTGCAGGAAGACCAGGCGCCGCGGCGGCTTGCCCAGGTTCTGCACCCGGGCCACGGTCTCCTGACCGCGGTAGCAGCCCTTCTGGAGGTGGACGGCGGTGCCGATCCAGCCCAGCTCGTGCGGGATGGTGCGGTGGTCGGTCTCGTAGCCGAGGCGGGGGCGGTGCGCCTCGACGCGCAGCGCCTCGTACGCCAGGATGCCGGCCACGGGGCCGTTCCCTGCCGCGTACTTCTCCAGGTCGGCGCGGGGCAGGAAAAGATCCCGGCCGTACGCCGTCTCCCGTACCGTCACGCCGTCCGGGACCTCCGTGATGGAGCCGGCCGGCAGGTACACCACGGCGAAGTCCTCGGTACGGTCGGCGACTTCGACCCGGTAGAAGAACTTCATGGACTCCAGATAGGCGATGAGATCGCCCTGCGTGCCCGGTTCGGCATGCATCCACACGGTCTCGCCGTCGTCGACGAGATAGAGGGCGTGCTCGATGTGCCCGTGTGCGGTGAGGATCAGGGCCTCGGTGGCCTGTCCCGGGGCGAGTTCGCTGACATGTTGGGTGAGCAGGAGATGCAGCCAGGCCAGCCGGTCGCTGCCGGTGACGGTGACGACGGCGCGGTGCGAGAGATCGACGAGGCCGGAGCCGTCGGCGAGGGCGCGCTGCTCGCGGAACAGGTCACCGTAGTGCGCGGCGACGCCTTCGTCGCGGCCTTCGGCGGGGACGGCGCCGGGCAGGGACAGCAGGGGGCTCTTCATGCGACCAGCGTACGACGCGATTTACGACCTCCCCCACGATAGGGAGCGGATCAGCGAGCGGCGTCATGCGGCTTCGATTGCAAGGCGGAGGAAGGAAGCGGATGGGGTCTCCCCTGGT
>NZ_JBEOVN010000092.1:0-27067 GCF_040295565.1 Streptomyces sp. NPDC002785
CGGTGATGTCGTTCGGGATCTCGTCGAGCGTGTAGCCGACGGCCAGCTTGGCGGCATCACCAGCGCGGCACCTGCCGCCGACGGGCCCTTGAGAATCGACCTACGTGCGACTGTCATTGAACTCCGCTTACTCCGTGGGATGTTGGCCGCGCAGCACTGTACTGACATACCTGGTCAGGATCCGGGCCCGCACCCCGACCGGGAGCGCGGCCAACGCGCAGGCGGTGACCTGCGCACACGCCGTCTCGACGCCCTCGCGCCGGGCCGTCGCTCGCCAGCCACTCCCGGTCCCCGTACGCACCGTCCACCAGCCCGAGCCCGCCCGCTGGGGAGACGGCTGCGACCACCCACCACGCGACCGCATTCAGCACCTTCGCGAAGCCCTCGCCCGGATTCGCTCCCCCACCCCGCCCGCCTACAGCGACACCACGACCCAGCCCTAGACCTGCTCGCGAAGCTGCGCCGCGATCTGGGCCTGTCGCTGCTGCTGATCACGCACGACCTCTCCGTGCTGGCCCAGACCTGCGACCGCATCGCGGTGATGTACGGGGGAAGGATCGTCGAGTCCGGCCCCGTCGCCGAGGTCTACGTGGCCCCCCAACACCCCCAACGCCTGCTGGGATCCTTCGTCCACGTGGGCGGCCCGCGCGTGCTCCCGCCCGCCATCCCCGGCTCCCCGCCGAACCCCACCGAGCCCGCAGCCGCCGGCTGCGCCTTCGCCCCCGCTGCCACCGCCCCGTGGAGGGCAGCCGCGACACCACCGCACCGGCGCCGGTGGAGCTCTCACCCGCTCACTCAGGTGGCGCAGGAGTTCCTCAATCGCCGAGGCGGTCACCTTTGGAAGCGGCCGGCTGGCTCCTCTCGCTAACCGCCCTGGGTGGGTGCACTGTGGAAGACATGGCTTCCAGGTGGCGCTTTGCCGGGATAGGGCAGCTACGGCCGGCCCATGCGTTGCTGGTGCTCCCGGTCGCGCTCATCGTGTTGATCACCGTCGTGGACGTAGCGACCCCCAACATCGTCCTCGGCCCCCTGCTGGTGATCGCGCCCGCGGTCACCGCGTCGTTCGCCGGGCCCTGGACGACGGGCGGTATCGGAGCCCTGGCCGTGGCGGCGCAGGCGTTCATAGGCTGGCGCCTCGGCGTGCAGTACTCGCAGAACCTGCTGGTGCAGGTGCTCGCCCTCACGGTGCTCTCCTTGCTGATCGTGTTCTTCTCCGTGGTGCGCCGTTGGCACAGACGCCAGCTGGCCCAGGTGCGGTCGGTCGCCGAGGCCGCCCAGCACGCCCTGCTGTGGCCACTGCCCAGCAGGCTCGGCCCGCTGCAGCTCGCCTGCCTCTACATGTCCGCCGAGGAGGAGGCCGAGATCGGCGGCGACCTGTACGCCGCCGCCCGTACCGACAGCGCAGTGCGTGTGATGATCGGCGACGTACAGGGCAAGGGGCTGCCCGCCATCGGCGAGGCCGCCCTCCTGCTCGGCGCCTTCCGCGAGGCCGCTCACCAGCACGCCGCCCTGCCCCAAATGGCCCTTGCGCTGGAACGCAGCGTGACCCGCTACCTGGCCGACTTCGAACCGGCGGATGAGGCCGGGGAACGCTTCGTCACCGCTGCCCTGCTGGAGATCCCCGACGACGAACCCGTCATCCAAATGACCAGCTGCGGCCACCCGGCGCCCTTGCTGCTCGGTCCGGACAACACCGTGACCGTCCCGAACCTGCACCCCGCACCCCCACTGGGCGTCGGCCTCACCGACCCGGACGACCACACCCTCGACGTGCTGCCCTTCGGCTCCGGCAACACCCTGCTCCTCTACACCGACGGCGTCATCGAGGCCCGCGACCGCGACGGCTTCTTCTACCCGTTCGAGGAACGCGCCGCCCAGTGGTCCGACAAAACCCCCGAAGCCCTGCTTCACCACATCCAGCGGGACCTGCTCGCCCACACCAGAGGGAGCCTCGGCGACGACATCGCCCTCATCGCCATCCGCCGCGCAACCACCCCCGCACCCCAGCCACCGCTCGTGGAGCCGCCAGGCGACGCCGAAGGTGAGCGATTGAGGTGACCCCTGTCGGGTGGACACCTGACAATGGATCTCGCAGGTCCATAGAAGGAATGTCCCTGTGGGATGGCGACTTCCGTACTCGACGGAGTTCAGGAACGATGCCGTAGCGCTGTACCGTGCGGCGGCAGCAGGTAAGCGCATGTATGAGGACGTCGCAACTGATCTCGGCGGATCGTCGAGACCGGGCCCACCGAAACAGTGTTCACCGAACCCGGCCATCCCCGCACCCGCGAGCCACTGACCGACAGCGTTCCGGCTTGACGTTCCAGCGGGTGCCAGGGGCTGCCAGGAGATTCGACGGCCCCCGTGGCACACCGGCAACCCGCGGTGATGCCGACGCGGACGTGCTCGTACTGGCCGCGACCAACATCCCCTGGGACGTTGACCACGCCCTGCGCCGTCCGGGCCGCCTGGACCGCACGCCGCTTCTCCTGCCGCCCGGCACTTTGGCCCGCGAGGTGATCCTGCGCTGCCCTCCACGAGCGACTCCTCATTGCGCCGGCCATCGTCAGACGCGGCGACGGCCAGGCCGGGTTGTCGTCCTGTCCCGCCGGAAGCCGTCGAGCGCGCCCCGGCCCAGCTGATGCACTCCCGCTGGCCGGTCCCGCCCCAAGACCCAGCGGGGGACATCGTTGGCAACTTCACCGGCTGTGCAGGACGCGGCGGGCGACTGCATCCTGTTGGTTCAGCAGTGTTGTGCGGTCGCGCGGCACGTCCGGGTTCTCCTTCAGCCACTGTTCCTGGACGGCGTGCGGGCGGTGAGGACGGATCATCTGTGCGGCGGTGGACGCAGGTCGCCGCGACCCACGGCAGCTCCCCTGTGGTGGGCGTCGCCACGCCGAGGAGTGCGGGGATATGCGTGCCCTGCATGCGCGTCAGGCACTCGGCTTCCGTCCTGACGAGGTCCCGCGCGGTACCCGGGTCGCGGGTATGCAGGGGGACGGGCGCCCGGACCGTGGCGACGGTGCCGTCCTCGTCCTCGGCCAGGTACATAGTCAGATCAGGCCAACCGTGGGCGCTAAGTGCGCGGAGCCGGAACCGACCGAGCCGTACTGGGTCCTCCGGCAGGAGCTCCTCCCAGCCGGCTGGAAGGGTCTCACCCAGCGCGTCGTCGTACGCCTCGTCAGTCCCGGCAACTGCGAAGTCCCAGGGCCCGGCGAAATCCCCTGCCCTGACGGAGTCCCCGGTCTCGCCCTCGGAAATCCCGGCCTGCCTGTGGTTCCTGACCAAAGACAAGTCCCCCAGGGCGCGAAACGCCTGGACGACCGGCGCGGCAAAACCCTTTTCATCGACGCCCGCGGAATGGGCGAGATGGTTGACCGGACCGAGCGGACTCTGACAGAAGCTGACCTGGCGAAAATCGCCGACACGTACCACGCCTGGCGAGGCACGGCATCGGTGCAAAAAGCAAACCTGGCCTACGTTATGTCGGCGTCGGCCCTCCGGTCGCCCTGGAGCCGCCAGCGGTCCCGCCACCCTGATGAAGAACCTGTACGCAATCTTCGACTGAGACCGTCAGCGAGAGCCCCGGCTGGGCGGGGTGCTTGAGGCGGGCAAAGCGAGAACGCTGGTCGCACGCCGTCTGGCCCCACACGGTCGTCACGGCTGTACTACGCCACCTGGGACGGCCGCGCCCCTCGACGGTGCTGTCCTGACACCACGACGGCACCACGGCACCTGTCATTGGTCGGAACCCGGAACATAAGCACGAGCACAGGCCGCTACCGACAGGGGCGTTGGATAGACGCGGCCGTACGGTCATCGGCCCGCAGGGGGCGGAAAGTGCGCACGTCAACGGACCACATGGCGCACCTTGACTGGGTCAATGTGCGCTTCGCCTCCGGTCAGGTGCGTTGGTCCCCAACTGGTCCCGAAAATGATCAAGGGGCTGTTTCAGATCTCCTCTGAAACAGCCCCTGACCTGCGACTTCGAAAAGTCGGGACGACAGGATTTGAACCTGCGACCCCTTGACCCCCAGTCAAGTGCGCTACCAAGCTGCGCCACGTCCCGATGCGATTCCCCCCGGTGTTCCCGGGCGGCTGCGCAGGACAAACATTACCTCACTCCGAGGACCGGATCGACGCCCGTGCCTGGTGGGCGTGGTTCGCCAGGGATTCGGCGCCGCACGCCGTGGCCAGTTTGTGGGCTCTGGCGAGTTCGCGCGGGGAGCGGATCGCGATGCCGTAGTCGACGAGGGCCAGGGCATGTTCATACGCGGACGGGGACGCCTCCAGGTGGCGGACCGACTCGGCCAGCAGATGCGTGACGTCCTCGGGACGGGCGAAGAGGGCGACACAGCGCAGGGCCTCACCGATCGCGGTGTCCGTGCCGAAGCGTTCGGCGTGCGCCCGGGCCGAGGTGGCGAGTTGGGCGGCGCGGCCCGGGTCCTCCTCGGCCAGGGCGCGGGCGAGATCGCCGGCCCAGGGAGCCCAGACGCCATTGAACCTGCCGCGGGGTTCGAGGGCCTGACCGGCCGCTTCGAGTTCGGTGGCCGCTTCCTTCGTACGGCCTTCGGCCAGCAGCAGCCGTCCGCGTACGCACGGCGCGTCGGGCAGCACCATCGCGCTGGGGTAGGGCGATGCGAAATCGTAGCGGTCGGCGATTTCGCGGGCTTCGGTGACACGGCCGCGGGCGACCAGGGTGTCGATCAGCAGGCAGGCCGCGTCCCAGTGGACGGGAAGTCCGCTGCCGACCCGGTCGGCGAGGCGCAGTCCTTCGCGGAGGAAGCCCTCGGCCTCGGCCAGTCGGCCACGACGGCGGTGAACCAGCCCGAGCAGAGTGTGTGCGAACGCGAGATGTGCACCGCTCCAGCCTGAGATCTCGAAGGCGCGGACGGCCTCGCCGAAGAGCTCCTCGGCCCGGTCGAGCTGGTCAGTGAAGGCGTAGGTGATGCCGACGAGGGTCGGGAGTTCGAAGCCCCACTCGGTGTCGGTCCAGCCGAGCCCTCGGGCGGGGTGACCGTCGACCAGGGCGCGTTCGCAGAGGTCGACGATGAGCTGGGAGTTCTCGCCGCGCATCATGGCGTCGAAGGCGCGGATGGTGAGCAGGGCACGCTCGGCGTTGTCGCGGCCGGACAGATGGTCTGCGTTGCGGGCGAGCCGGCCGGAGCGGGCGGGTCCGTCGTCCTCGGCGGCCTGCATGCCCTCCCAGAGGAAGTGGGCGGCCTGGAGCCGCATCAGGCCTGGGCCGGGGGCGGTGCGTGCGGCCTCGGCGGCGAGGGCGCGTGCCGCTTCCTTCAGCTGGTTGTTGTGGGAATGCGCGGCCGCGAGCCGGTAGGTGGCGTCGACCCGCTGGTCGTCGGAGAGCCCGGGCATCTCGAGGGCGGCCCGCAGATGCTGGACGGTGGTGGCCGGGGAGCTGAGCAGTGTGGCGCAGCCCAGCTCGTACAGCAGGGTGGCCTTGACCCGTTGGCGCGGTGGTTCCTGCAGGGCGCGTTCGAGGCAGCGGCGGGCGGCCTCCGGGGCACCGACCGCGAGGTGCTGTTTGGCTGCTTCGCGGAGCTGCTCGACCAGCTCCTGGTCGTCGTCGGGGTGCACTTCGAGAAGGTGCCGGGAGGCCGCGGCGGGGCCGAGTCCCGCCCGGGTGATCGCCCAGGCGGCCCGGCCGTGCATGGCGGTGCGGATGGCCGGCGGGATGGAGCGGTACACCGCGGTGGCGATCAGCGGGTGGACGAACTCCAGCGGGTCGAAGCCGGTGACGATTCGGGCGTCGCGCAGCCGCGCCGTGCAGTCTGCGGCCTCGGCGGGGCTCATTCCGGCGAGGGTGGCTGCGAGATCCTGCGAAATCTCCGTACCGAGGACGGCTGCGGCCCAGGCGAACCGGTTGGCGTTGGTACCGAGCCGTTCGAGCCGGGCGACGAGTCCGCTGCCGCGGGCCGACGCGCCGAGTTCGCGCAGCAGCCCGGCCGACTCCTCCAGGGGCGTAAGTTCGCGGTCCTGGACCTTGGCGACGAGTTCGACCGCCTCGTAGGGGTTGCCGCCGGTGACGGCCCACACCTCACGGCAGAACGGATCGTCGGCGTGTTCACCGAGGCCTGCGCGGACCAGTTCCGCAGTGGCGTCCGGGGTGAGGGCGCGCAGCGCGACCCGGACCTGGGAGGGGTGGGCGCTGCCCTGTCCGCTCTCCTTCTGCCGCGCTGCCAGCTCTTCCGGCCGGTGGGCCTGGACGACCAGGACGGGCAGTTCGCCCAGGCGCGCGGTGAACGAGGCGAGCCAGGCGAGGGATTCGCCGTCCGCCCAGTGTGCGTCGTCGATGACGAGCATCGGCGGACGGTCGCTCAGCCGGGATGCGAGCTGGGAGACGACCCAGTCGAGGCCGTCCCGCACACCCTGCGGATCGGGCTGGGGACCGCTCGGTTCGGCGAGTCCCAGTGCGGGCGCGGCGATCTCGTACCAGGCCCCGAACAGGGCCCTCACCTCGTCGGGCGGGAACTGGTCGAGGGCGGGCTGCAGGAGTTGGCGTACGACGTGGAACGGCACGGACGTGACCGTTTCGCCGCCGCGTGCGGCCCAGACCGTGCAGCGGTCGGCGGCCATCGCCTGGATCTCGGCGAGCAGTGCTGTCTTGCCAATGCCTGCCTCGCCGCTGTAGATCAGCAGCCCGCCGGCCGCTTGGGCGCCGCAGAGGGCTTCCACGGCTTGTGCGGCAGCGGCGAGTTCCGGTTCGCGCTCGTACAGCGGCCGGGACTGCTTCATCCCTACCCTCCCCAAAGTGATGCGGATGACTGTCGACACTAGTCGTGCGCGGGGGTCCACCGACAGTGGTTCGGACAGTTCGCCGCAGGTACGGGGCACAATCGAGGGGTGGACGAGACTCGCAGGGACCGCGACGCCGAGGGCCGCGCGCGCAGTGCGCGCCCCCGTGACGGCCTGGGGCGCCCCCTGCCGTACGGGGCACCGGGAGTGGAGCGTCAGCCCGAGGGCGTGGCCCGTACCCCCGAGGAGACCTTGTGTGAGGCACAACGGCTGTTGGACGCGGGGATGCCGTTCCATGCGCACGAGGTGTTCGAGGATGCGTGGAAGTCGGGCCCGGTGGCAGAACGGGAGTTGTGGCGCGGTCTTGCGCAGCTTGCCGTGGGGCTGACGCATGCGGCGCGGGGCAATACGACGGGCGGGGCCCGGCTGTTGCGACGGGGCGCGGCGGCGCTCGCGGAGTTCGGCGCCATCCTTCCTCACGGGATCGGGGTCGACGGGCTGATCGGCTGGGCCGAGGAGCTGGCGGGACGGGTCGAGGCGAAGGAGGCCTGCGCCTCGGACGCGGGGCGTGTGCGGCCCGTCGACGCGGCCGACGAGGCGCCGTGTCTTCGGCCCGGGGGCCGGTAGCCCAACGCCCGGGGCGTTGGTGCATGGGGCAGACTCGGTGCGATGAGAAAGATCTATGTCATCGGTATCGGCGCGGGCGACCCCGACCATCTGACCCTCCAGGCCGTCAAGGCGCTGAACCACGCAAATGCGTTCTTCGTCCTCGACAAGGGTGAGGAGAAGTCCGATCTGATCGGGTTGCGGCGGGACATCCTCGATGTGCATGTGAAGAACACCTCGTACCGGCTCGTCGAGGTGCGGGATCCGGAGCGGGACCGCCGGACGTCGGACTACTCACCTGCGGTGGACGACTGGCGCAGGCGCCGCGCGGATCTGTACGAGCGGTTCATCGCGGAGGATCTCGGCGAGGACGAGTGCGGGGCGTTCCTGGTGTGGGGCGATCCCGCGCTGTACGACTCCACTCTCGGCATCCTCGAAGAGATCCTCGACCGGGGTTCGGTCACCTTCGACCACGAGGTGGTGCCCGGGATCAGCAGTGTCTCCGCGCTGCTGGCCAAACACCGGACGGGGCTGAACCGGGTGGCGAGGCCGGTGCAGATCACGACGGGCCGACGGCTGGCCGAAGGCTGGCCCGAGGGGGTCGACGACGTGGTGGTGATGCTCGACGCACGGCAGGCGTTCACCCGCCATCTCGACCAGGATCTCCACATCTACTGGGGCGCGTACGTGGGGACGGAGGACGAGATCCTGGTCTCCGGGCGCCTCACCGACGTGTCGGACCGGATCGAGGAGCTGCGGGCCGAGGCACGCGCCCGCAAGGGCTGGATCATGGATACGTATCTGCTGCGTCGCGACTGAATCATCCTTCCTGGCAAAGCAGTTGGAGTACCGACGCCACATCGTGCACGACGGGTACGCCTTCGGGCGACGGCGGTCGGCGGACCACGACCACGGGCAGGCCGAGATTCCTGGCGGCGGTGAGTTTCGCCGCGGTGGCGGGGCCGCCGCTGTCCTTGGTGACGAGGACGTCGATGACGCGGTCGCGCAACAGAGCCGTCTCCTCTTCGACGGTGTACGGGCCACGGTCGAGGAGTACGTCGGTGTGGCGGGGCAGCGGTGGCTCGGGAGGCTCCACGGACCGTACGAGGAAGTGGAGCGCGTCCGCGCCCGGGGCCGTGGCGAAGGCGGCCAGGCCGAGGCGGCCGGTGGTGAGGAAGATCCGGCGGCCCAGGGCGGGCAGTTGCGCGGCGGCGTGCGCGAGGTCGTCGGCCGGGTGCCAGCGGTCGCCGGGGTCTGCCGTCCACCCGGGGCGGCGCAGCGCGAACAGCGCGGTGCCGGTGGCCTTCGCGGCCTCGGCGGCATTGGCGCTGATGGTGTCGGCGAATGGGTGGGTGGCGTCGATGACGGTGTCCACACCGTGTGTCCGCAGCCAGTCGGCGAGGCCCTGGGGGCCGCCGAAGCCTCCGATGCGTACGTCGCCGGCGGGCATCCGGGGCCGAGCGACCCGGCCGGCCAGCGAGGTGGTGATGCGCACCGTCGCGTCGCCGCCGGGCCCGGTCAGCTCGGCGGCGAGCTGCCGGGCTTCCGTCGTACCGCCGAGGATCAGAATGTGGCCGGGCATGCCCAGAACCTACGCCACCTTCACCGCCCGACGCCCGGAGCGGTGAGCAGAGCCGCCCGCAGCCATTACGATCCGGCGTCATGAGCACTTCTGACCAGGACCAGGCCGTGGACACCCCGATAGCCGCTCCCGAGGCCACTCCCAAGGCTGCTGCAAAGGCCGCTGCGGAACTCGATTCCGAGGCCGTTTCGGAGATTGTTCCCGAGACCGATTCCGAGGCTGTTCCCGAGACTGTTAACGAGACCGAGACGGAGACCCGAAGGCTGACACCTCGTCAGGCAAGGCGGCTGCGCATCGTCCTCTCGTCGGTCGGCATGGCGGCGATGGCGGTCGTTCTCGCGCTGCGGATCGCCAGCCGGTCGTCCGTACTGGTGGTCGGGGTGTACGGGCTCGCACTGATCCTGTGCGGGATCGTGATCGAGCTCAGCAGGAACGGCCGTACCCGGCTCGGCAGTTGGTTGCTGGCCGTCGGTCTGTTGGCGGCGATCGGTTCGGACTGGCTGCTGATTCCCTGACGTGCGGTCAGCGCACCGCGATCCGCACGGTCGCGCCGTGCGGATCGATCCAGCTCATCGTGTGACTCTCGTACGTATCAGGCATGTTCCAGCAGGGTCTGCACGGCCGCACGGAATCCGGCGAGGCGTTCGGCCGCCTCGTCGGCGCCGATCCGGGGCTCGTACACGGCTGCGGGCTTCCATTCGGGTACGGCCTGCCGGAGCGGGAGCCGGGGGTCCAGGCCGAGGCGGGCGACGGCTCCGACACCGAGTGCGGTGACATCGGGCAGCGCGGACACCTCGACGGGTCGTTGCAGCAGATCGGCCTGGGTCTGCATGAGCAGTGCGGAGCGGGTCAGGCCGCCATCGACGCGGAGCGAGGTCAGCGGGGAGCCCAGGTCGGTCGCGACCGCTTCGGTGAGTTCGATGACCTGTGCGGCGATGCCCTCGCACAGGGCGCGCACCAGGTGGCCCGCGGTGGTGTCGAGGCCGAGGCCGGTCACCGATCCGCGCAGATCGCCGCGCCACCACGGGGCGGCGAGTCCGGCGAGTGCCGGTACGAATGTGACACCGCCGGAGTCGGGGACGGTGACGCCGACCGGGTCGAGGTCGGCCGCGCCGGAGATCACCCCCAGGTCGGTGAGCCAGTTGACGGCGGACGCGGCGGTGTAGACCTGTCCGTCGAGGCAGTAGCTCGTACGGCCGCCGAGCCGCCAGGCGACACAGCCGACCAGTCCGGTGGAGCTGCGGCGCGGGGCGGACCCGGTCTGGGCGAGCAGGAATGCACCGGTTCCGTAGGTGCACTTGGCGTTGCCCGGCTCAAGGGCGTTCTGAGCGAGCAGGGCGGCCTGCTGGTCGACGAGGAGTCCGGTCAGCGGAAGCTCACCGCCGAAGGCGGTCGTCGTACCGACAGTCCCGTCGGAGTCGACAACGGCCGGCAGGCGTTCGTCGCGGAGGCCGAAGATGTCCAGGGCCGCGGGTGACCAGCCGACCCGGTCGAGGTCGAGCAGTTGGGTGCGTCCTGCCGTCGCCGCGTCCGTGACGAACGCACCGGTCAGCTGATGGACGAGCCAGGAGTCACTGGTGGTGACGACGCCCTCGCGGGTCAGCTCACGACGGATCCAGGCCATCTTGGGTGCGGCGAAGTACGGATCGAGCGGCAGGCCCGTGAGTTGCGTCAACTCTTCTTGGTGCGGGGCGAGTTCCGCGCAGATCGAGGCGGAGCGCCGGTCCTGCCAGACGATCGCGTCGGTGAGCGGCCGCCCCGTGTCGGGATCCCAGGCGAGCACTGTCTCGCCCTGGTTGGCGAGGCCCACGGCGGCCACCGGCTCACCCGCTTCGTGCAGCGCCTGGCGTCCGGCATCGACGACCGAGCCCAGCAGCTCGGCGGGGTCGACCTCGACCGCTCCCCCGGCACCGTGACGTGGCCGCACCGGCACCGAAGCGGAACCGATCACGCCACGCTCGGGGCAGACCACCAGAGCCTTGGTTCCCGATGTGCCCTGGTCCACTGCGAGTACCGGGCCTGTCATCGACACTCCAGCTGTGCGCAAGCTCTGCGGCTTGAACGGAATCTTGATCATTGATCTTCGACGCCCAGAGTGGTGCAGACCACCGCCTACGTCAAGGGCTGCCCGGGTGCGCGGCCGGAACAGCCGGATGGCTAGGCAACGTCCTTACGAATGGAATGACTTGAGTAAGATCCGCCAATCGGTCCAGAGTACGGAGCAACTGGCCATACACTCACCGCCGAACAACAACCGGACGCTTTCGAGCAGTTCGTTTTCAACAGCTGCTTCTGCCCCCCCACGTCCTTGAGGATTGATGAGACCGACAATCTGCCCCGAGCGCCGAGATTCCGGCTCCCGGGCCTTCCGCATCTGCACGGGTTCCACGCCACCGCCGGGTTGCGTGACATGCTGAGGAGATCCCCCATTCGTCGCATGCCGTCCCGTCGCACGGGGGCAGGGCGAGTCCATGGCCAACAGTGATTTCCGGCCGGTTTATCACCCGGCCGGCCATGACAACGACTTACGTGTCGCGTTACAGGATTTGCGTACCGGACGCTGGATGTCCATGCGGAATCTACTGGAGAGTACGCCGGACTGGACCCTGTGGACCCAGCGCACACAGGTGCTCGGGGCGCTTGCCGCCCGTTCGGACGCGGTTCAGGCCTGGCTGACCGAGGAGCCCCGGAGTGTCGCCGCTGCCGTAATGCACGCGCGGGTCGTGGTGGAACGGGCCGTGCGGGCCCATCGCGAAGGCCGTCCAGGCGCACAGGAGCTGTGGCAGGAAGCCTGGGGAGCGTGCCGTACTGCCGCGCACGCCTCGCCCGCGGACCCGGTGCCATGGGTGTGCCTGCTGGCCCTGTCCCAGCTGGACGAGCGGCAGCAGCTGGAGGAGCACCGGCTGCATCCGCCGGGACCGATGCTCTTCCCGGGTCCGTGGGGGCTGCTCGCGGAGGCCGACAAGCGCGATCCGTGCAACCGCGAGGCCTACCACCGGATGCTCCAGTTCGTGTACGCGCGAAAGGCCGGCGGAACGCTCTCGGAGGCGGTCAACTTCGTGCAGTGGGCCGCCTCTTCCGCCCCCGACGGCTCCGCGCTGCATGTGCTGCCTCTGTATGTGCGGGTCGAGCGCTACCGCCGTGAGCGCGGGCACGAGAAGGCTTTGGATCTCCACTGGGTCACCGAGGACGCCGAGCGGGACGCGGTCCGGGCCCTGGAGCTCTGGTTCCGTCGCACGGCCCCGATCTCCCATTCCCTGCTCGACCTGAACCATTTGGCCCACGCCCTGTGGGGAGCCCTCCAATTCACCGACGCCACACCGGTGTTCCAGGAGCTCGGCCCCTATTTCACCTCGGTTCCGTGGGCGTACCGCGCCCGTGATCCCGAAGCCCCGGGGGGCGCCGAGGAGGTTTTCCTGCGCGCCCGGAGCCGCTGTCTCGCCGTGCTCCGCGACCCCGGACGGGGGCCGCACGGCTGAGCCATGGCGTCGTGACGCCGCGCCGCCTACCCGTTTCGAACCGACCGCTTTCCATCCCTTCCCCATCACCGCTCATGGAGGTTCTTCCCATGTCCATATCCACCCGGACCCAGTCGGGTGCGGAGGCCGCCCCACCGATGGACGAGGAGCAGCGGCTGCGTGAACTCGGCTACCAGCCGGTACTCGCCCGCCGCATGGGCGGCTTCGGCAACTTCGCCATCAGCTTCTCCGTCATCTCGATCCTGTCCGGCTGCATGACCCTGTACGGCTTCGGCATGTCGACCGGTGGCCCTGCGGTGATGCTCTGGGGCTGGGCCGGTGTCGGCCTCTTCGTACTCTGCGTCGGCATGGCACTCGCCGAGGTGACCAGCGCCTACCCGACCTCGGGGGCGTTGTACTACATGGCCGACCGGCTCGGCGGCCGCAAGTGGGGCTGGTACACCGGCTGGCTGAATCTGCTCGGGCTGCTCGGTGCGATCGCCGGTATCGACTATGGTGCCGCGCTGTTCACCGGCGCGCTGATGAATCTGCAGTGGGGATTCACCCCCACACCGGGCAAGACAATGATCATCTTTGTATGCATTCTGCTGCTGCATGCCGTGCTGAATCTCTTCGGTGTCCGCCTCGTCAGCGTGCTCAACTCCATCAGTGTGTGGTGGCATCTCGCCGGTGTCGCGGTGATCGTCGCCGTGCTGGCCATCGTGCCCTCGCACCACCAGTCGCCGTCGTTCGTCTTCACCGAGTTCGTCAATGACACGGGCTGGCACAACCCGTTGTACGTGGCGGCGATCGGCCTGCTCCTCGCGCAATACACCTTCTGCGGCTACGACGCCTCCGCCCATCTGTCGGAGGAGACGTCCAATGCCTCGGTGACGGCCGCCAAGGGCATCGTCCGCGCGATCTGGGCCTCCTGGGTCGCCGGTTTCGTACTGCTCGCCGGGCTGACCTTCGCGATCCAGGACTACGCGGGCGCCCAGAACAGCGCCACCGGGGTACCGCCGGCCCAGATCATGATCGACGCGCTGGGCACCTCCGGAGCCACCGCCCTGCTCCTGATCGTCATCGCGGCGCAGCTGTTCTGCGGCAACGCCGAGGTCGCCGCCGCCAGCCGGATGGTGTTCGCGTTCAGCCGTGACAACGCACTGCCGGGCTCGGCGCTGTGGCACAAGGTGAGCTCGCGCACCCAGACACCCGTCAACGCGGTGTGGCTGTCGGTCGTCGTCGCAGGAGCGCTCGCGCTGCCATCGCTGTACTCCGCCACCGCCTACGGTGCGGTGACCGCGATCAATGTCATCGGCATCACGCCCGCCTACGCGATCCCGATCTTCCTGAAGCTGCGCTCCGGCGACCGGTTCGAACGCGGTCCCTGGCACCTGGGCCGCTGGAGCAAGCCGATCGGCTGGATCGCCGTGGTGTGGGTCGCCATCGTGACCGTGTTGTTCCTGCTCCCGCAGTCGTCCCCGGTGACGGTCGACTCGATGAACTACGCGTCGATCGCGCTGGTCGCGGTGCTGGTTCTGGCCACCGTGTGGTGGTTCGTCGCGCGCCGTTCGTACAGCACGCCGTCGGCGTACGGGAACGCTCGTGAGCAGGCGGAGATCGAGGAAGGCATCGTCTGACCCGGCCCCGCGCACGTCTTGTTCTCAGCCCTCCACGATCGCAGCGAGCAGCGGTCGGGGAGGGCTGAGGCGTGTGTGCAGTGGCGGTACGGAACGCTGTGTGCGGTCAGCGCAGAAGCAGCTGGTGTCCGCCGAGGACGGTCGCGCCGATCACCAGCTGCTCGAAGAGCTTCTGGTTGATGCGGTCCACGCACCTGCGGCCGATGTAGGCGCCAGACAGGACGAACAGCGGTAGGCAGGCGTCCAGCAGCAGCGACCAGGGGTGCCTCCTGGGATCGGTGGGGCGTACGGGACGGTCCACGCGCGTGGACAGCGGAGGAGTGATCGCTATGCTGCGGCTCAAGCGCTCGCAGGAAGCGTTCAAACGAACAACGCGCAGCGGTACGGCGAGGGGGCCAACAGCATGCGGGAGCCGGTTGAACTCAGGCGGCAGCGAATCCTGTCGGTGGTGGAGTCGCGCGGCGCGGTCAAGATCAGCGTGCTCGCGGCCGAGCTGGACGTCTCGGTGGTCACGATCCGGCGCGACGTCGAAGAACTGGCCCGTGTCGGGCGGCTGCGGCGCGGACACGGGGTGGCCCGGCCGGCAGGCGAGGCGCAGCCGCCCGCCGCGGTCCCGGCGCCGAGGAGCGAGGAGCCCGGTGGGGACGGCGGGGCGGTCGCCCTGGTCGTCCCGGAGCTGCATTCGTACCTGTACGAGACCCTGCACGGTGCCCGGACCGTCCTGGAGGAGTCCGGGACGCGGATCGCCCTGCACATAGCACCACAGGCGGCCGGCGCCGAACGTCCGCTGGTGGAACGGGCGCTGGCGGACGGCGCGCGCGGGTTGCTGATTGCGCCGCGCTGGCGCAATGCGCGCTCGGAGGAGCTGGACTACGGCTGGCTCGCGGACGTGGGCGTGCCGACCGTACTGATGGAACGGCGGCCCCGGCCCGGCAGCGCGCTGCACGCCCTGGACTCCGTCTGTTCCGATCACTGGTACGGGACGTATCTCGCGGTGGAGCATCTGGTGTCGCTGGGACATCGCCGTATCGTGCTGGCCGCCCGCGACGACAGTCCGACGGCGCGCAGTATCCGTGCCGCGTTCGCCGAGATCGCCGCGGCCCGTCCGGAGGTGGAGGACTGGTCGGTGGTGCTGAGTTCCCCGGGGGCGGTGCCCGGCCCCGGCCCCGACTCGCTTGCTGCGGGAGCCGCCGCCGCTGTGGAGGCCCCCGCGACCGACGGCCGCACCGCTCTCGACCTTGCCGCGCTGCTGCGGGAGCGGGGCGCCACGGCGGCCGTGCTGCACGGCGATGTGGACGCGTTGATGCTGGTGCAGCGGCTGACGGAGAGCGGCGTCGGGGTGCCGCGGGACTGCTCGGTGGTGGCGTACGACGATGTGGTCGCGGCCCTCGGCAGCACGCCCCTGACAGCGGTGGCGCCGCCGAAGGCGGAGATCGGGCGGGCCGCTGCCGAGCTGCTGCTCCACCGACTGTCCGGGGCCGTCGGCGCGACCGGGCCGGTGCGCCGGACGGAACTGCTGCCCACGCTCAAGGTGCGTGGATCCGCGCAGGTCCTGCCCCTTCTCACCGAGTGAGCGTTTGACCGCTTTAATTTTCTTCTGAGCGATCTATTGACCGCTACCGATCAGTCGATCAGGATTCCCTGTGACCCGAACCAGGAGCCGCGGGAGGCGCAGATGCCGGGTCGAAGGAGTCGTCGATCCGTGCTCGCCACGATTGCCGCCCTGCCTGGCAACGAGTGGCGGCGGCTGGTCGATCCGGCGGTCGGCGAGGCCGGCCGCTGGGCCGCGGGCGACGGATTCGCCCACCCCGTACGAAGCGAAAGGCCGGCATTCCTCGCATGACCGCACCCCACCTGGGCTCTCCCCTCGAACTCCCCGCCGATGACCGGACGTTGAGCCCGTACACCGGCTACACCCGTGCGCACTGGGAGGCAGCGGCGGACGGACTGCTCAAGGCCGCCTGGCAGTGGGCCACTCCGGGCGGCGCGCTGCTGGACCTGCCGGGCCGGCCGTCCGCATCCGGTGTGCGTTCCGACGGTCTGGAGGGGTACGCGCGCACGTTCCTCGCCGCCGCCTTCCGGGTGGCGGGCGCGGACGGCAAGGACCCGCACGGCTGGCTCGACCGATACGCCGATGGGCTCACCGCCGGCACCTGTACCCCCGGCCGGGACGATGCCGAGTCCTGGCCGCTGATCCGCGACCACACCGTCTTCGGCCAGCCGATGGTCGAGTCCGCATCGGTCGCCATCGGGCTGCGGCTGACCCGGCCGTGGCTCTGGGACCAGCTGGAGTCCGGGGTACAGGACCATGCCGAGGAGTGGCTGCGTGGCGCACTGCGGCACACCCTCGCCCCCAACAACTGGTATCTGTTCCCCTACTCCGTGGCCGCGTTCCTCGACTCCGTGGGCCGTGGCGACGCGGAGACGGCCCGTGCGAAGGAGCGTGCCCTCGACCTGCTGGAGGGCTGGTACTGCGGACAGGGCTGGTACTCGGACGGCGACGGCCGCGCGTTCGACCATTACAACGGCTGGGCGCTGCACCTCTACCCCGTCCTGGACGCGCATCTGTCGGGCGACGCCGAGCTGTCCGCGCACTACGGCGACCGGCTGCGCGAACACCTGGAAGGCTTCTCGCTGCTGTTCGGCGGTGACGGTGCGCCGATCCACTTCGGCCGCTCACTGACGTACCGTTTCGCGGCCGCCTCGTCGGTCGCGCTCGGCGCCGTCACCGGCCACACCCCGCTCACGCCCGGCGCCTCGCGGCGGGTGATCAACGGGTCGCTGCGCTACTTCCTGGACCGGGGTGCGACCGGTACGGACGGACTGCTGAGCCTGGGCTGGCACGGCCCGCACGAGGCGACGCTGCAGAACTACTCTGCCCCCGCCTCGCCGTACTGGGCGTCCAAGGCCTTCGTCTCGCTGCTCGCCCCGGACGGCCATCCGCTGTGGACCGCGACCGAGGAGCCTGCGCCGAGCGAGGGTCCCGACCGGGTACTCGCACTGCCCGCGCCCGGACTGCTCGTCCAGTCCACCCGGGCGGACGGGATCGTGCGGCTGCACAATCACGGCAGCGACCATGTGCGCCCGCACGAGGGCGAGTCGGGTGTGCAGGACGATCCGCTGTACAGCCGTCAGTCGTACTCCACGGTGACCGGCCCTACGTCGAAGGCCAACGTGACGGACAACCACCTGGCCGTAATCGTCGCCGGGACGCGCAGCGGTCGCCGCGCCGTCCGTCCGCTGGGCGCCGGTGGGGGCGACGGCTGGGGCTGGGCCGCCTCCTGGCACCGCCCGGTGTTCACGTCCGGTGCGCCGATGGTGCCGGGGATGCGGGTGGAGAGCGTCACCGTGGTCCGCGGCCGGTACGAGCTGCGGGTGCACCGCGTGCTCGGCGCACCGGCAGGGGCCCGGGTGGAGCAGACGGGCTGGGCGACCGGCCGCGACGATGCGGTGACCTCCGCGCTGCACGGGCTGCACGGCTGGGAGACGCGGGACGGGACACGGGCCCCGCAGGGCACGGCGTACACGCGATGGGCGGTGGTGCCCCGGCTGTCCGCGGCTGCTGAGGGCACGGTGGTGCTGGTGGCGCTCGCCTCGCTGACCGCGGAGCCCGACGCGGCGCCGCTCGACGCGGTGGTGAGCGGCGTGAATGTGGACGGGGACACGGTGGAGGTCTGCTGGGCGGAAGACGCGGCGAGGACACGTATCGACTTCGAGCCGGTGACCGTCACACACGGATGAGCACCGGGGTGCGCGGTCGGGAAGCCGCGCACCCCGCCCCCTACGCGTCCGTCCGGATCACCACCGCCAGCGTGCGCGGACCGTGCACGCCCTCCACCCGCTCCAGTTCGATGTCGGACGTGGCCGAAGGACCGCTGATCAGCGTCGTCGGCCGCTCCGGCACCAGCCGGGCCACCGCCTCCGGCACCCCGGCCTCGACCGTCGACAGATCGACGACACACACATGCAGGTCGGGCACGAGGGACAGCGCCCGCCGCCCCTGGTCGGGCGAGCCGTCGAGAAAGATCGTGCCCGTCTCCGCGCAGCTGACGGCCGAGGCGGTGACGACCCCGTCCAATGCGTCGAGCCGGGGCGCCGGAATGTCGGCGGAGTCCTCCTGGACCTCGCCGTCGTACGCATCGAGCCACGACACATCGAGTCCGGCCGGCACACCGATCCGCTGTGCACCGTGCTCCCGCAGCACCTCGGCGACGGCCTGCGCCGTGCCGTCGGCGGTGCAGGTGTGCACGTGCGCCTTGTAGTCGACGAGCCGATCGGTGAAGAGGGCCAGCCGCTCGTCGTCGGGGAGGGTGCGGCCGGTGCGGTAGGCGCGGGGGACGGTACTGTCCGGGGTCGGAGCGAGGGCCAGGGCATCCCTGATCCTGCCCAGCACCGTTTCGCGAGCGGTCGTCACTTCTCCTCCTCCTTCTTCTGGTTCTTCTCGTACTCGTCGGCGGCGGCCCGCATCGTCGCGGCACCTTCGGCCGATGCGAACCAGGAGCGGAAGGACTGCTTGGGCGGGGCATCGGTGTCGCGGCTGTCGCTCCAGCCGTTGAACGGCGGCGGCAGATGCGAGATCTTCCCGTTTCGCCCGGCGATGACGCGGCCAAGCGCCGCGCCCTTCTGCGCGGCGGTGTACAGCTTCGGCCTCTTCATCACTCCGGCTGCGGCCTTCATCGCCAGCTTCTCCGCCGTCGTACCGGACTGTTCGGTGTGCTGGTGGCGCAGCTCGACCAGCAGCGACGGAATGTCGATCTTGACGGGGCAGGCGTCGAAGCAGGCGCCGCAGAGGCTGGAGGCGTACGGCAACGAGTTGTTGGGGTCGTCCTTTGCCGCGTGCATCCCGGCGAGCTGCGGGGTGAGGACCGCGCCGATCGGTCCGGGGTACGTCGATCCGTACGCATGGCCGCCGGCCCGTTCGTACACCGGGCAGACGTTGAGGCAGGCCGAGCAACGGATGCAGTTGAGTGCCTCGCGCCCGATCCGGTCGGAGAGCGCGGCGGTGCGTCCGTTGTCGAGGAGGACCAGATGGAAGTCCTGCGGTCCGTCGCCGGGTGTCACACCGGTCCACATCGAGGTGTACGGGTTCATCCGCTCACCGGTGGAGGAGCGCGGCAGCAACTGCAGGAAGACTTCGAGGTCCTGATAGCGGGGCAACACCTTCTCGATGCCCATGACGGTGATCAGGGTGTCGGGCAGGGTCAGGCACATGCGGCCGTTGCCCTCGGACTCGACGACACAGAGGGTACCTGTCTCGGCAATACCGAAGTTGGCACCGGAGACCGCCACCTTGGTCGTCATGAACTTCTCGCGCAGATAGGCGCGGGCCGCGGCGGCGAGATGCGCGGGTACGTTGTCGAGGCCCGGGGCGACGCCCGGGATCTCCTTGAGGAAGATCTGCCGGATCTCGTCGCGGTTGCGGTGGATCGCGGGCACCAGGATGTGCGAAGGCTTGTCGTGCGCGAGCTGGACGATCAGTTCGGCGAGGTCCGTCTCGTACGGGGTGATGCCGACCGATTCAAGGTGCTCATTGAGACCGATCTCCTGAGTGGCCATCGACTTGACCTTGATGACGTCGCTGCTGCCCGTCGCCTTGACGAGCCGGGCGACGATCTCGTTGGCCTCGACTCCGTCGCGCGCCCAGTGGACGGTGCCGCCACGCTCGGTGACCTTGCGCTCCAGTTGTTCCAGGAGTTCGGGGAGCCGGTTCATGGTGTCGTTCTTGATGGCCGAGCCGGCGTCGCGAAGCTCTTCCCAGTCGGGCAGTTCACCGGTGGCGTTCAGGCGTTTGGCGCGGATCGTGCGGGTAGCCCTGCCGAGATTGCGGCGCAGTTGTTCGTTGCGCAGTTCGTCGTGGGCGGCCTCGGGGAACTTCCGGTCGCCGCGCAGATTTCCCGTTCCGTACGGAGAACGGGGCGGGGTCGCGGGCATGCCGAGGAAGGTGCTGCTCATCGGACGGCCTCCGTCGGGACGTACGGCGAGGTGCGGGTGGAGGAGAGGATCTGCGCGAGGTGCAGGGTGCGGGTGCCCGAGGCGATCCGGGAGAGTCCGCCGCCGATGTGCATCAGGCAGGACGAGTCGCCCGCGGTGCAGACGTCGGCTCCGGTGGTGGCGATGTTGCGCATCTTGTCCTGGAGCATGGCCGTCGACGTCTCGGCGTTCTTGACGGCGAAGGTGCCGCCGAATCCGCAGCAGGAGTCGGCTTCGGGGAGCTCGACGAGGTCGATGGAGTCGACGGCGCGGAGCAGCTTCAGCGGCTTTTCGCCGACTCGGAGCATGCGCAGGGAGTGGCAGGTGGGGTGGTAAGTGACCCGGTGCGGGAAGTACGCCCCGACCCGGGTGACGTCCAGGACGTCGACGAGGAACTCCGACAGCTCGTACGTCTTGGCCTTGACGGTGGCGACGCCCGCGCGCAGCGCCGCGTCCCCGTACCGCTCGGCGACGATCTCGTGCTGATGCCGAACCGATCCCGCGCACGATCCGGACGGCATGACGACGGCGTCGATCGACGCGTCACCGAACTGCTCGGCGAAATTCCGCACCAGGGGTACGGGTTCGCGCTGGTATCCGGTGTTGACGTGCATCTGACCGCAGCAGGTCTGCCCCGGCGGGAACACCACGTCATGGCCCAGGCGGGCGAGCAGGACCGCAGTCGATTTCACCGCCTCGGGGAAGAGCGTGTCTCCCAGACAGGTGGCGAAGAGTCCGATGCGCATGGGATCTCTCCGATCGATTCTCCAATTTTTATGGTCCGACCATACTAGCCTCGGTCCGGAATGCGAAGGACGCGACACGCCGGAGTGGCATTGCAGCCAGGCCATGCCCCTGACAATTCTTTTCGAAGGCCGAAACGCCGGTCGTCGATCAACGCCCTTACGGCCGGTCGGAGTTCTCGTCGACCAGCGTGCCGTGGAGGCTGCGGATGTGCCGCTCGACCAGGTCGGCGGCCTTCGCGCCCTTGCCCGCGCGCACCAGCCGCAGGAGTTCGGCGTGTTCCGCGTTGAGCGCGGCGGCCGTGGCCGGCCAGCCCTCGGCCTCCTCCAGGGCTCGCAGGATCAGCGGGCGCACCGACTCGCGTACGGCGGAGGTGAGCGTGGAGGTCAGTTCATTGCCGGAGCTGCGGGCGATGTGTACATGGAACCGGGTGTCCAGGTCGTTGAACTCGGGCACCTCGACATCCGGCTCCCCCATCCGTACGACCAGGGCCTCCGCCTCGTCGAGGTCCTCCTTCGTGGCATGCTGCGCGGCCGCCTCGAAGCTCGACCTCTCCAGTACGACGCGCGCTTCCAGGACGTCATGGAGGCTGTAACTGCCGAGGGCGAAGTGCAGACGCAGCAGCCGCCCGAGGGCATCGTCCGGGTTGCGTACGATCCGCGCCCCGGCATCCGGCCCCCGCCCCGGCTGGGCGACCAGCACACCGATGGTCTCCAGCACCCTCAGCGCCTCACGCAGCGCGGACCGGCTCACGCCGAGAACCGGCGCGAGCTCACGCTCGGGCGGCAGCCGGTCGCCGGCCCTGAGCTCTCCGGCGAACACCCGCTGTTCGATGCTCTGGAGCACGAGTTCATGCGTACGGGACTGCCGTACGGGTTGCCACTCGACGGGCATCCGTCACCCCCTGCCCTCGGCCGGAATCGTCCGGCTGCCGTCGCGCCTGCTGCCCGATCTTCAACTATGTCACACATCACGTATGGTCGGACCAAAGACTCTGCAGCGCAGGACTCACCACTGTCGCTGTCGGCGGTCCGGGAACCGCCGACCCCCCGGAAACCGCCAACTCTCCGGGAGTACGGCGACGATCAGCCCGGCCACGGCGGTGATCACCCCGGTGAGGGGCACCGCGGTCCAGCCGCTGCCCGTCCAGGCAAGCGTTCCGGCCATCGGCCCCGGAGCGACGCCGAGGAAGCGGAGCGTGAAGCAGAGCGTGTTGAGCCGGCTGTGGACGGCGGGGTCGAGGGCGAACAGGGCTGTCTGGCTTGCGGCCCGACTCCCCCAGACTCCCACGTCGAGCACGATCACCCCCGCCGCGCACTGGGCACGACCCCCACGGCGTATTTCGCCGGCCGCGACGCGTCCGGTCTCAGTATGTGACGACGATGCGGCGGCCCGCCCCGTCCACCTCGATGTGCCCGCCGAACGGGATGATCTGCTGCGGGTCGGTGTGGCCGAGGTCGACGTCGAAAACGGCCATGGTCTCGGGCGAGCCCGCCGTTGCCCGCTCGGGCCGTACACCAGCAGCGTGACGGGATGCTGCGGCTGTGGGCGGAGCGCTTCCTCACCTGATTCACGCGCCGGCCATCTTCGCCCGACTCACCCGGTTCATCTGATCCAGTGGATTCATCCGATTCTCACGCAACCGTTCTACGGTGGGGTGCGTGACCCAGACAAGCCCGCCCGGCTGGCATCCAGACCCCGGGTATACAGGAATTGGCCCCGTGCACGAACGCTGGTGGGACGGCAACCAGTGGACCGACCATCTCCGCGTGCCGCCCGCGACGATCCGGCGCCGCCGGATGCGTATCGGCATCACCGCAGGTGCGGTCGTCCTCGCCGCCATCGGGGGCGGCCTCTTTCTGCTGTCGGACAATTCCGACGACAAGAACGAGAACGCGGCCACAGCCCCGTCCATCGCACCTTCCGATGCACCCGGCCGCGGGCCGGGCGCGCCCGGAGGCGGCGGTCGCGAGGGCGGCGGGCAGGTACCGCGGACCGAGGACGGCTACGCCACCGACCTGGCCAGCGGCATCAGCCTCCCGGTGCCCGACGGCTGGACGGGCAGGTCGGGGATCGCGGGCGCGGGAGTGACGACGGGCGAGTACGCCTGTCCCGGCGACACGTCCCAGGAGTGCGTGCGCGGCGGGGTGTTCTCCATGCCGGCGAAGGCCCTGAAGCTCGACACCACAACGGCGCAGGCCACGGCGACGAAGGACATCTCCGCCAACGCCACGGAGTCCTACGGCGAGAAGATCTACGGAGGCATCACCTCGCATCAGGAGCTCAAGTCGCAGCCGGTCACCGTGGCCGGTGAGCAGGGCTATCTGGTGCGCTGGAAAGTGGTGACGAAGAGCGGCGACGACGGGTACGTCCAGTCGCTGGCGTTCCCGTCGCCCCGCTCCAAGGACACGCTGATCGTCGTCCGTTCCGGCTTCGACATCAACACCAAGGCGCCGGAGCTCTCCGTCATGGACGACATCACCAAGGGCATCAAGGCCGCATCGGGAACGGGCTCCGGTCCCGGCACCACCGCGTAGGGGCATGGCGGACGATCACACCGGCGGGGCGGGCGTCGTACACCGGTGTGAGTACGAAAGGACGACCGGACTGAGTACGTCGTCCGATTCCTCACCGGGCCGTCGCTGATCGAATACACCCATGGCTCCTGACGCACCGCCCCGCCCCCGCATGCAGCACGTCGCCACCGCCGGTACGGCCCTGGCCGTGGCCTTGGCCCCGCTGGTGATCGGCGTGCTGCTGGCCAAGACCATGGCGACGGATCCGATGACGCCGGTCAACGCGGTGGTCACCAGGGGCGGGCAGCCTGTGCCCGTCTCGCCCGCGCAGTGGCGCAGATGCGGCAGGCATGCGCTTCGTAACTGGAAGGGTCCGCTGAACGCCTGCAAGCGCCCGGGTGCTCTTGTGCAGCGGTGCCCCGGGGTACGCCGCCCGCGACGGCTCGGGGTGCTGCTGCGCGAGCGCTGAGAGAGCAATGGGCCTGTCCTCCGGGCAGGTCCGGGTACGTCAGGTCCGTCGGCAGTGCAGGAACAACTGGGGCTCGGCCACCGCTGCTTCGTAGGCCGGGGTGAACAGGCTGCTCTGCTGCCACAGAATCGTGAATCCGGCCCCGGCGACCAGCTCGGTGAATTCGTCGGCGCCGAAGCTGGTCGCCTGCACCTTCTGTCCCATGAAGACGACGCTGACGTCCTCGACGTCCAGCGGCACCGTCGCGACGACCAGATGGCCTCCGGCGACCAACAGTCGCCCCAACTTCCGCAGGAGTCGGGACTGGTCTTCGCGGGACATCTGCAGCAACGAGAAGTACACGCAGACCGCATCGAAACTCCCCTCTTCCAGGGGAAGTTCACGAATATCGGCGCACTCGAAGGACGCACCAGGCACTTGTCGGGCCGCCAGGTCCACCATGACGGGCGAGACATCGACACCCAGCACGTCATGACCGGCGTCGGCCAGTGTCTGCGCGGTCGGCCGGCCTGTTCCGCAGCCCACGTCCAGGACCCGGCTGTGCGGTGCGATGTGCTCCAACAGCCGGTGCAGCGAGGCGTGGTGGTTGGCCGATTCCGCGAACGCCCGCTCGTACTCGGCGCCCAGCGCATCGAACACCTTCGCGGCCGGGAGGCTGTGTTCTTCGTCCATCGATGTGCGTCCTTCCATTGCCCCAGCGGTTCCTCGGGATCCTTTCATCATTCGCAGTGGCCTTCAACGCCCCATCCGTGCACGTCACATGGGGTTGAGGGCAGCCGATACGGGGACGCCCCGCCGGTTGACCGGCTAACGCACAGCGCGCTTCGCCGGCTACGGCTCCAGGCAGAAAACCCGGTGACCTGCCGGGACCGGGTTCACTACACTCGCCACCAATCGCACGCTGCAACAGCATCGCAGCGCGCCCCGTGACGAGTGAGGGGAGACCGGCCGTGCGTTACCGCGCCGCTGTTGTCGCCCGCCGGTCACGGTACGAGGTGATCCTGGTGTCTTCGTACGCCCGGTGCCTGCTGCGCGGCCGGCACCGGATGTCCGTGACGAGCAACTGACCTCTGTTTTACCGGCGTTGAGCCGCTCCGGCGGATGTGTGCCGCACCAGGGGTTTCTGTGGGGCCTGACCACAGGCCGGTTCGTCCGGGAATTGCGCCGACCCGATCCGGATCACCCCGAAAGGCCATGGGCCGTGCGTACCGACCTGCACCGTCATCTCACCAGTCCGCTGACCGGCGTTCGTAATCTGGGCATCCTCGCCCACGTCGATGCCGGCAAGACCACCGTCACCGAACGGATCCTCTACCTCACCGGCGCCACCCACAAGCGAGGCGAGGTCCATGACGGGACGACCGTCACCGACTTCGATTCCCAGGAGCGCGACCGTGGGATCACCATCTTTGCCGCTGCGGTGAGTTGCGCCTGGGACGGCCACCGGATCAATCTGATCGACACGCCGGGCCACGTCGACTTCTCCGACGAGGTGGAGCGCTCTCTGCGGGTGCTCGACGGCGCGATCGCGGTGTTCGACGCCGTCGCCGGGGTCGAACCGCAGAGCGAGTCTGTATGGCGGCAGGCCGATCGGCACGGGGTGCCGCGAATCGCCTTCGTCAACAAGCTGGACCGTGCCGGAGCCGACCTCGACGTGGCGGTCGCGTCGATACGGGCGCGGCTGCACACGGTCCCGCTGGTGGTACAGCTGCCGATCGGGAAGGAGGACGGGTTCACCGGGGTGGTGGATCTGCTGCGTATGCGGTCGCTGGTCTGGGCCGACGGCCGCGGCACGTTCGAGGAGGGCCAGGTGCCGGACACCCTGCGAGAAGAGGCGCACCGGCGCCGACGACTGCTCGAGGAGACGGTGGCGGAACTCCATCCGGTCGCGTTGGAGGAGTTCTGCGCGGGGTCGACGGTCTCCGCACAGACGCTGGCCGCCGCGCTGCGCGACCTGACCCGTACCGGTGAGGGCGTTGTGGTGTTGTGCGGTTCGGCCTACCGCAATCGAGGGATCGAGCCGCTGCTGGAGGCCGTCGTGGCTTACCTGCCATCGCCGCTGGATGTGCCGGCGGTACGCGGCACTTTGGACGGCGCGGTGCAGGAGCGGTCCGCCGACCCGACGGCACCGTTCGCCGCGCTGGTGTTCAAGGTGAACTCGACCGCCACGGGGCGGCTGACCTATCTGCGCGTGTATTCGGGAACGATCCGGAAGGGGGACGCGGTGCTGGACGTGGGCGCGCGACGCAACGAGCGGATCGGCCGGATCCTGCGGGTACAGGCCGGTCAGCACTCGGACGTCGACCAGGCGGTGGCCGGGGACATCGTCGCGGTGATCGGCCTGAGGGCCGCCCGCGCCGGGGCGACCCTGTGCACACCCGCGGCACCATTGGTTCTCGAACCGCCCTCCGTTGCCGATCCGGTCGTCTCCGTAGCGGTCGAGGCCCGCAGAAGCATCGACACCGAACGCTTGGTTTCGGCGCTGGCGCGTTTGGTCGAGGAGGATCCTTCGCTGGCGGTCCGGACCGATCCCGAGACCGGTCAGACGGTGCTGTCGGGAATGGGAGAACTGCATCTGGAGGTCGCGGTGGAGAAGATCCATCGTGCTCACGGGCTGGAGGTCGGCGTCGGCCGGCCGCAGGTGGCCTACCGGGAGACCGTCGTCCGCGGCGTGTCCGGGCTGGTGTTCCGGCACGTCAAGCAGGACGGAGGTGCCGGCCAGTTCGCTCACGTCGTCCTCGACGTGGAGCCGCTGGAAGCCGCCGGTGACAACGACAGTGGCGGCGCAGTGGACTTCGCGTTCCGGTCGACCGTCGTCGGTGGCCGCGTGCCGCAGGAGTACGTCCGGTCGGTGGAGGCCGGCTGCCGGGACTCCCTGGCCGAGGGCCCTCTCGGCGGACACCCGGTGACCGGACTGCGGGTCACGCTGACCGATGGAGCCACTCACTCCAAGGACTCTTCGGAGATGGCTTTCCGGACTGCCGGCCGGCTCGCGCTTCGGGAGGCGCTGCGCAACAGCGTGATGGTGCTGCTGGAACCGGTCGTGGAGGTCACGGTCACCGTGCCCGATGACACCGTGGGCGGGGTGCTCGGTGACCTGGCGGCACGGCGCGGCCGGGTCTCGGGCTCGACCACGAGGGCAGGCACGGCTGTGATCACCGCGACCGTGCCGCTGGCGGAGTTGTTCGGCTATGCGACCCGGCTGCGCAGCCGGACCCAGGGCCGGGGAACGTTCACCACCCGGGCCACCGGCTACGCCCCGGCGCCGAGCGCGGTGCCCCACGGGACACCGCCCCGGTAGAACCAGGGATGGCCCCGCCCGTACGGGC
>NZ_JBEOVN010000093.1:0-27030 GCF_040295565.1 Streptomyces sp. NPDC002785
CCGGAGTGACGAGGGCGGCCCTGTGATTCAGCCGATCCGGGTACGACGTCAGTCGTTGCCGTTGCCCGGAGCCGGCGTCGTCTTCTGGATCTGGAGCAGGAACTCCGCGTTGGACTGGGTCTTCTTCATCCGGTCCAGGAGGAGCTCGATCGCCTGCTGCTGGTCGAGCGCGTGCAGCACCCGGCGCAGCTTCCAGACAATGGCCAACTCGTCACTGCCGAGCAGGATTTCTTCCTTACGGGTGCTGGACGCGTCGACGTCCACCGCCGGGAAGATCCGCTTGTCCGAGAGCTTCCGGTCGAGCTTGAGCTCCATGTTGCCGGTGCCCTTGAACTCCTCGAAGATCACCTCGTCCATGCGCGAGCCGGTCTCGACGAGCGCGGTGGCCAGGATGGTCAGCGAACCGCCGTCCTCGATGTTGCGCGCGGCACCGAAGAAGCGCTTCGGCGGGTACAGCGCGGTCGAGTCGACACCACCGGACAGGATGCGGCCGGAGGCGGGGGCCGCGAGGTTGTACGCACGGCCGAGGCGGGTGATGGAGTCCAGCAGGACGACCACGTCGTGACCCAGCTCGACAAGACGCTTGGCACGCTCGATGGCCAGCTCGGCGACGGTGGTGTGGTCCTCGGCGGGACGGTCGAAGGTCGAGGAGATGACCTCGCCCTTCACCGACCGCTGCATGTCGGTGACCTCTTCCGGACGCTCGTCGACGAGGACGACCATCAGGTGGCACTCGGGGCTGTTGACCGTGATCGCGTTGGCGATCGCCTGCAGGATCATGGTCTTGCCGGTCTTCGGCGGGGCCACGATCAGGCCTCGCTGGCCCTTGCCGATCGGTGCGACCAGGTCGATGATCCGCGTCGTCAGGACGTTGGAGTCGGTCTCCAGGCGGAGCCGGTCCTGCGGGTAGAGCGGGGTCAGCTTCTGGAACTCCGGGCGGCCGCGGCCGCTTTCGGGCGCCATTCCGTTGACCGAGTCGAGGCGGACCAGCGCGTTGAACTTCTCGCGACGCTCGCCGTCCTTGGGCTGGCGCACCGCACCGGTGACGTGGTCACCCTTGCGCAGGCCGTTCTTGCGGACCTGGGCGAGCGAGACGTACACGTCGTTCGGGCCCGGCAGGTAGCCGGAGGTCCGGATGAACGCGTAGTTGTCGAGGATGTCCAGGATGCCCGCGACCGGGATCAGGACGTCGTCGTCGGAGACCGGAACCTCGCTGGCGAAGTCCTCGCGGCCACGGCGGCCACGGCGGTCGCGGTAGCGGCCGCGACGACCGCGACGGCCGCCTGCCTCGTCGTCGTAACCGTCGTCCTGCGGGCCACTGCCCTGCTGGCCCTGGCGCTGCTGGCGCTGGCCGCCCTGCTGGCCCTGGCCGCCGCCCTGCTCGTCGCCCTTGCCGCGGCGGTCGCGCTGACGGTCGCGGCGCTCCCCGCGCTCGCCGCGCTCGCCGCGCTCCTGACGGTCGCCGCGCTGGCCGCGCTCCTGGCGGTCGCCCCGGCGGCCCTCGGCCGTGTCGGCGGCGGCTTCGGCCTTGGCGTCGGTGCGGTCGTCGCTCTTCGGCTCGGCCTGCGTCTCCGCCTTGGCCTCGGCGGTCGGCTTGCTCTCCGCCTTGCTCTCCGGGCTGCCCGCCTGAGCGGTCGCACGGCGCCGACGACGCTCGCCGGTGGGCTGGTCGTCGCTGGCCGGCTGGCCGGGGATGTCGATCTGCTGCTGCGCGGCGGCCTTCTCGGCGGGCGCGGCGGCAGCGGACTCGTCCCCGGTGCGCGCCTTGGAGGTGGCGCGGCGCTTCGGCTTGGTCGCGGCATCCGCGGCGGGCGCGGCGGCCTTGGGCGCGGCGGAGCTACCGGCCTGCGCCTCCTTGATGACCTCGATCAGCTGGCCCTTGCGCATCCGCGCAGTGCCCTTGATACCGAGGCCGGACGCGACCTGCTGCAGCTCGGCCAGGACCATGCCGTCAAGGCCGGTGCCGGAGCGGCGGCGCCGTGCGGTGGTGCCAGTGGCAGCACCTTCGGCGGGCGCGACGCTGTCGACGGTCTTGTCGGCAGTCACGCCCATCAGATCGGTGGTGTCGCTCACGAAGGGTCCTTCCCTGGAGCGGACGTCGGCCTTCTGGCTCGGCGACCGGTTGTGCTGTCCGACTTCGGTCTTTTTCTTGCGGACCGTGCCGGGGCGGTGGACCGCCGGGTACGGCGGAGAGATGAAGGTGTGCAAGGTTCCGGCGCGAGCATCCCCCTGCTCGGCCCACTCCTGGACAAGCGAGGGGTGTCGTGCCGGTTCCGGAGCGTGCACGAAACTGCTCAGGCAGGCTGCTCAGGCAGTTGGGGAGGCTCCCGGAAGAATTGGTGGTCCCGGAAAGGGACACGAAGCAACGCGCCACATAGACGTCGGTTGCAGACTTGAGGTTAACACTACCGGCTCCAACAAACATTCCCCCTCTCACTCACCGGCAATCACTTCTCGGCTACGGGGCGAGCGGCAGCACACTCGCACCCGGGGCGTCGAGAGTGAGCCGATTGGCCGCCCATCCCTCGCCCGCCAGCCGTGCGACCTTGTCGGCCGCACCGTCCTCGGCCAATGCGAGCACCGTCGGCCCGGCACCGGAGATGACTGCGGGGACGCCGTCGGCGCGCAGTCGGTTCACGAGTTCCACGCTCTGCGGCATCGCCGGGGCGCGGTACTCCTGGTGCAGCCGGTCCTCGGTGGCGGTGAGCAGCAGCTCGGGGCGCCTGGTCAGGGCCTCGACGAGGAGCGCGGAACGCCCGGCGTTGAAGGCGGCGTCAACATGCGGGACCGTGCGCGGCAGGAGTCCGCGGGCGGTCTCGGTCAGGACCGGCTTGCTGGGGACGAAAACCACCGGAACGATGGAATCTGCGGGATCCATCCTGATCGCGCGGGCCGATCCGCCGTCCATCCAGGCAAGTGTGAAACCGCCGAGCAGGCAGGCCGCGACATTGTCGGGGTGGCCCTCGATCTCGGTGGCGAGTTCCAGCAGCGCGGCGTCGTCGAGCCGGGCGTCACCGCCGGTCGTCACGGCGCGGGCGGCGACGATGCCGGCACAGATGGCGGCGGAGGAGGAGCCGAGGCCGCGCCCGTGCGGGATGCGGTTGGCGCAGACGATCTCCAGGCCGCGGGGCTGTCCGCCGAGCAGGTCGAAGGCCGTGCGCAGGGAGCGTACGAGGAGGTGGCTCTCGTCGCGGGGCAGCGTGTCCGCGCCCTCACCCGCGATGTCGATGTGCAGTCCGGAGTCGGCCACGCGGACGACGACGTCGTCGTACAGCCCCAGCGACAGGCCGAAGGCGTCGAAACCTGGGCCCAGGTTGGCGCTGGTCGCAGGGACGCGCACCCGGACGGCGGCGGCTCGGAAGGCGGGACCGGCCATCGCTTAGACGACTCTCCTTGTGAGACAGCGGGGGTGGTGAAGCGTTTTCTCGATGCTGACGGAAGGCCGTGGCGGCGGGGAGTGGAATTCCGGGGAACCGACGGCCACAACGGCCCATGCACCGCGGCAGATGCGGCGGTGCGGGTTGAGTACAGCTTATCGAAGGAAAGTTCTGTGGCGACATAGGGCGCACAGGAGGCGCACGATGCGTGTCGCCCGCCTCCTATGCGCTCTCCGCCCCGAAAAGGGGCGGTTGAGCTCGGTCGACAGGTGACCGGGTTCCCGCCGGCGGTGCGCCGGGCTCCCGTCGACAGGTGAGCGGGGTTCTCACCCGACGGGCAAGCCCGGTTCCCACGACTGGCAGCGGCGTCGCAGCGCCTGGGGCCTGCGCCCCCGCCGCCAGTCGTGGCCGAGGTCGTTACGCGAGGCCCAGCTTCTCGGCGGCGGTGGCCGCGTCGACCGGGACCGTGACCGGCTGCGGAGCGCCCGCGACGGCCCAGTCGGGGTCCTTGAGCCCGTTGCCGGTGACCGTGCAGACGATCTTCTGACCCGGGTCGACCTTGCCCTCTTCGGCGGCCTTCAGCAGACCGGCGACGGACGCGGCCGACGCGGGCTCGACGAAGACGCCCTCCTGGGAGGCCAACAGCCGGTAGGCGGCGAGAATCTGGCGGTCCGTCACCTCATCGATGAAACCGCCCGATTCGTCCCGGGCGTCCAGCGCGTACTGCCAAGAGGCCGGGTTGCCGATCCGGATCGCGGTGGCGATGGTCGTCGGGTCCTTGACGATCTCACCGCGGACGATGGGCGCGGAGCCGGAGGCCTGGAAGCCCCACATGCGCGGAGTGTGCGTGGACATGCCGTCGCCCGCGTACTCCTTGTACCCCTTCCAGTACGCGGTGATGTTGCCCGCGTTGCCGACCGGGAGGACATGGATGTCCGGGGCGTCGCCGAGCGCGTCGACGATCTCGAACGCGGCGGTCTTCTGGCCCTCGATCCGGGCCGGGTTGACCGAATTGACCAGCGCCACCGGGTAGTTGTCCGAGAGCGAGCGGGCGAGTGTCAGACAGTCGTCGAAATTGCCGTCGACCTGAAGGATCTTGGCGCCGTGCACGAGCGCCTGGCCCATCTTGCCGAGCGCGATCTTGCCCTGCGGTACGAGGACGGCACAGACCATGCCGGCCCGCACCGCGTACGCGGCGGCGGAGGCGGAGGTATTGCCGGTGGAGGCGCAGATGACGGCCCGTGCGCCCTCCTCCTTGGCCCGGGTGATCGCCATCGTCATACCGCGGTCCTTGAAGGACCCGGTGGGGTTGGCGCCCTCGACCTTGAGGTGTACCTCGCACCCCGTGCGCTCGGAGAGGACCTGAGCGGGGACGAGCGGCGTACCGCCCTCACGAAGCGTGACGACCGGTGTCGTGCTCGTGACCGGAAGGCGGTCCCGGTACTCCTCGATGATGCCGCGCCACTGGTGGGTGCCCTTGCTGGTCATGGGTCCTTACTCCCCTTCAACACGCATGATGCTGGCGACACCGCGCACGGTGTCGAGCTTGCGCAGCGCTTCGACGGTCGCCGAGAGGGCGGCGTCGAGCGCGCGGTGGGTGACGACGACGAGGGAGGCCTCGCCGCCTGCGCCCGCCCGTCGCCCGCCGCCACCCTGCTCGATGGCGACTTCGTCGCCGCTGCCTGAATTCCTACCTTGCTGACGGACGGTATCAATCGATACGCCCTGTTCGGCGAAGACCGTTGCCACCTGAGCGAGTACGCCAGGCTTGTCGGCCACATCGAGGCTGATGTGGTACCGCGTGACGACCTCGCCCGTGGGGCTGACCGGCAGGCGCGTGTAGGCGGACTCGCCGGGGCCGGTGGCCTCGTTGAGTTTGTTGCGGCAGACCGCGACGAGGTCGCCGAGGACCGCGGAGGCGGTCGGCGAGCCGCCGGCGCCGGGGCCGTAGAACATGAGCTGTCCGGCCGCCTCGGCCTCGACGAAGACCGCGTTGTACGCCTCGCGGACGGAGGCCAGCGGGTGGCTCAGCGGAATCATCGCGGGGTGCACGCGCGCGGTGACGGACTGCCCGTCGGCGGCGCGCTCACAGATGGCGAGGAGTTTGACGGTGCAGCCCATGCGGCGGGCGGAGGCGATGTCGGCGGCGGTGACCTCGGTGATGCCCTCGCGGTGCACATCGCCGATCCTGACCCGGGTGTGGAAGGCGATACCGGCGAGGATCGCGGCCTTGGCGGCGGCGTCGAAGCCCTCCACGTCGGCGGTCGGGTCGGCCTCGGCGTATCCGAGGGCGGTGGCCTCGTCGAGCGCCTCGGAGTATCCGGCTCCGCTCGTGTCCATCCGGTCGAGGATGAAGTTGGTGGTGCCGTTCACGATGCCGAGGACCCGGTTGACCTTGTCACCGGCGAGGGATTCGCGCAGCGGCCGTACGAGCGGGATGGCGCCGGCCACGGCTGCCTCGTAATAGAGGTCCCGGCCGTACTGCTCGGCGGCGGCATGCAGAGCGGCGCCGTCCTCGGCAAGCAGCGCCTTGTTGGCGGAGACGACGCTCGCGCCGTGCTCGAAGGCAGTGGTGATGAGGGTACGGGCGGGCTCGATGCCGCCGATGACCTCGATGACGACGTCGATGTCGCCCCGTTTGACCAGGGCTGTCGCATCAGTGGTGATCAGTGCGGGGTCGATACCCTCGCGCACCTTGGAGGGCCGGCGCACGGCGACACCGGCGAGCTCGACCGGCGCGCCGATGCGAGCGGCGAGGTCGTCGGCATGCGTCGTCATGATGCGCGCCACCTCTGAGCCGACCACTCCACAGCCCAGCAGCGCCACCTTCAGCGGACGCGTACGCATCATCCGACCTCGTTTCCTTTACATCTGACGTGTGGACCAGTCTCACTCACCGGACGGGAGTTTCTGTCACTCGTCCGGATCCTGAGACATCTATTTCATCAACCGACATCGAGACGCAGGAGATCTTCCTCCGTCTCGCGCCTGACGATCACTCGCGCCTCCCCGTCGCACACAGCGACGACGGGCGGACGCAGGGCATGGTTGTAGTTGCTCGCCATGGAGCGGCAGTACGCGCCGGTGGCGGGCACGGCGATCAGATCGCCGGGCGCCAGGTCGGACGGCAGGAACGCGTCCTTGACCACGATGTCGCCGCTCTCGCAGTGCTTGCCGACGACACGCACGAGCATCGGATCGGCGTCGGAGGTGCGCGAGACGAGCGCGATGCTGTACTCGGCGTCGTACAGCGCGGTGCGGATGTTGTCCGACATGCCGCCGTCGACACTGACGTACGTACGCAGCCCCTCCAAGGGCTTGATGGTGCCGACCTCGTAGAGCGTGAACGCGGTGGGGCCGACGATGGCGCGTCCCGGCTCGACGGAGATCCGCGGGGTGGCGAGCCCGGCCGCCTCGCACTCCCGGGTGACGATGTCGCCGAGCGCCTTGGCGATCTCGTGCGGCTCGCGCGGGTCGTCCTCGGATGTGTAGGCGATGCCCAGCCCGCCGCCCAGGTCGATCTCGGGCAGCTCGATGCCGTGCTCGTCGCGCACCTCGGCGAGCAGCTGCACCACGCGCCGGGCGGAGACCTCGAAGCCGGCCATGTCGAAGATCTGAGAGCCGATGTGCGAGTGGATGCCGATGAGTTCGAGCCCGTCGAGGGCGAGCGCCCGGCGCACCGCCTCTGCGGCCTGTCCCCCGGCCAGCGCGATCCCGAACTTCTGGTCCTCGTGCGCGGTGGCGATGAACTCGTGGGTGTGCGCCTCGACACCGACGGTGACCCGGATCTGTACGCGCTGCCGCTTGCCGAGCCCCTGCGCGATGTGCGCGACCCGGGCGATCTCCTGGAAGGAGTCGAGCACGATCCGCCCGACGCCGACGGTGACCGCCCGCTCGATCTCCGCGACGGTCTTGTTGTTGCCGTGGAAGGCGATGCGCTCGGCGGGCATCCCGGCGTCCAGTGCGCAGGTCAGCTCTCCCCCGGAGCAGACGTCGAGGTTGAGCCCCTCTTCCTTGAGCCAGCGCACGATCGCCCGCGACAGGAACGCCTTCCCGGCGTAGAACACATCGGCGTCCGGCCCGAAGGCGTCGGCCCAGGCCCGGCAGCGGGCCCGGAAGTCGCTCTCGTCGAGGAAGTAGGCGGGGGTGCCGAACTCCTCGGCCAGCCGCGTCACTTCGATGCCGCCGACGGTGACCGCACCTGCCTCGTCGCGGGCGACGGTACGGGCCCAGACCTTCTCGTCCAGGACGTTGAGATCGGCGGGCGGGGCCGTGTAGTGCGCCTCCGTCATGACATCGGCGTGGCGGGGCCCGGCGGGGTGTGCGGATCGGCTCATCGTGCTGCTCTGCTCTCTCGGGTCTCTCAGAGGACTTCGGGTGCGCTGATGCCGAGCAGGGACAGGCCGCCCGCCAGCACCGTCCCGGCGGCTTCGGCGAGGGCGAGCCGGGAACGGTGGGCGGCCGAGGGTTTCTCGTCACCGACGGGGAGCGGGGCGGCGCCGTCGTGGAAGTCGAAGAATGCCTGCGCGACCGTTTCCAGCTGCCGGGCGAGCCGGTCGGGCTCACGGTGGCGGGCGGCGGCGGCGAGCACACCGGGATGGTCGGCGAGGAGTGCACCGAGCACGGGAGCGTCCACGCTCTCCTCGTACCCGCTGTAATACCCGAGCTGCTCGGCGTTCCGGCTCAGGGCACGGGTCCGGGCGTACGCGTACCGCACCCGGAACAGCGGATTGCTCTCCCGCTGCACGAGAAGCTCGTCGCTCCCTGTGCACCGGGCCCGGTCGTGCGGGGCGGCCCGCAGCAGTGCCCAGCGTGCGCCGTCGCTCCCGAGCCGCGCGAAGAGATCACGGTCCGCGGCAGGCACGGGCACCACATGCAGCGCCTCTCCGTCGGCCGCCCGTGCCCCGACTTCCGCCCCCTGAGTCCGGAGCAGCCGCTCGACGGTCTCGGTGACGACACGGGCGCGCAGCTCGTCGACGGGGACGAACGAGGCGGATACGCCGACGAGGGCATCCCCGTGCCCGTACTCCGTACCGCGAGCGTCGACGGCCCTGACAAGGGCGGCCAGGCCGTCGTCACCGCCCAGGGTGAAGTTCAAGAAACCGGGCCCGGTGACCTCGACACCACCGATCCCCGGCGCGCCCTGCACCCGCTCCCGAAGAATCTCGGCCACTTCCCTGGCCGGCAGCGCAGCGGGCCGGGCCAGCTGGAGGGCGACGGCGCAGGCGTAGTCACCACGCCCGCCGGGCCGTGTCCGCTCCACCCGCACGCGCGTGGGCACGGGTGCGCGCAAGGCGTCCTCGTCGACCGCGCGGCGCACGGCGTGCAGCACGGTCCTGGAGAGATCGGCGGGGGTCACAGGACAAGCGTATGGGAGGAAGGGGGGCGCCCCGCGACCCGGTTTCGCCATGCGGTCACCCTGCGGCGCTCTCCGCCCTCCCGGCACCATGTCTGCCGTCGAGCGACGGCGGGTCCCCCCTGTCCATCAACTGCCGTACGAGCCGCACCAGCTCGCTCGGCTCGAAGGGCTTCGCCAGGAACGCGTCGACGCCTGCGGCGCCCCCGTTGTCCACCCCGTAAGGCGTGCAGGCACTGATGATCGCCACGGGCAGATGTCTGGTTCGCGGATCGGAGCGCAATCTGGTGGCGGTCTGCAGACCGTCCAGCCGGGGCATGACGACATCGAGCGTGATCACATCGGGGCAGACCCGATGCACCAGATCCAGACACTCGACACCATCGGCCGCGGTCACGACCTCGAAGCCCTCAAGCTCGAGATTGACCCTGATCAACTGCCGGATGACCTCGTTGTCGTCGACAACAAGCACGCGGCCACATGCCCCTGACACACTCCGAGAGTAGGCGGGGCGTAGGGGCTGCGTCCGGGTTTTGCCTATTTCCGCCCCCGGACGAGTGGTCCGCGCGGTGGCCGGATGCGTCCCAACCGCACCACACGCCCCCTCGCCGGGACCCCTGCCGCCACCTCCGACAGCCCGGAAATACCTGTTCACGGACACCCCGCCGAAGCTGGTAGTGTTTCACCCGTCGCCGAGCAACACAGCGATACGCCCTCGTAGCTCAGGGGATAGAGCATCGGCCTCCGGAGCCGTGTGCGCAGGTTCGAATCCTGCCGAGGGCACCCTTTATGAGGTACCTAAAGACCCCGTGATCAGCGGAAACGCTGAATGCGGGGTCTTCGCGTTAGTGCAGGCATGTGCCGCCCGGAGCGGCCGTATGTCGGGGTCTGTGGACGAGGCGTGGACGGGATCTTGGGGCAATGCCGCAGGTGAGCCACGCTCCCCGCGGCTGCCGTCTCTGATGAGACAGCCACCCGACAGGCGGGCCTGACGTGTCAGAGGTGTGCGCTTGGATGAGCGGGTGACCGTTCATGATGTTGCTCGGCAGTTGCCCGAGATAGCCGTCCTCCGTGAGCACTGCCGGTCTCTGGCCATCCTGGAGGCAGTCCTGAGCCCTGAGTGGGCGGACCACTACCACTCCTTCGACGACCACTGGTCCGAGACGGAGTCGATGGCCTCGATGCGGAATGGATCGGGCGACGAGTACTCGATCACTTTCTCCCCCGTCGGCGCCTACGTCCGGGGATTCGATCACGAATCACCCATGAGCCCCTATGCAGGGGACGGACCATGGCCCGGAGTGCTCGATGAGGTTCCTGACGTCTTCCGGCCGTGCGTTGAGGAGCCGACGTTCTCGGACGAGGATGGGATGCCTCTCATCACTGCGTGCATGTGGCGAGAGACGGGCGAAGATGGCTGGAAAGCTGGGACGATCAACTTTCCCGACGAGGCAACGGAGGACCCGGACGGCGCCGGTTACCTCTTCCAACTGTTGGTGGATCGCTCACCGGAAGCGTTTCAGCAGTGGGCCGAGGACTACTACGAGGTCTCAGTCGACCTGGAGGCCGTTCGCCACGTCTTTTCTCGCCGTCCCCTGACCGAAGGAGTGGTCAGCGCACTGAACTCGGAGATCACCCTTGCCGACCTCGCGGAGGACATCGCGGAGATCGGCTGTCCGATGAGCTGAGACATTCAGCAACGACGAGACCCCTGGATGCGGCGTACAGGATGCGGAGCTGCTGGAGGCGTGGGGTGGCGCTTGATCGAGGCCACCCCCGTCGCGCACCTCAGGTGAGCGTGTTCGTGAGGTGCGGGCCGAGGTACCCGATGAAGATTCCGTGGTCGGCACAGCGGTCGTCGTAGTAGTGCAGCCGCGGGGCCACGGTGTTGCCACCTCCGACCCGAACGTGCGCGCCCATGAAGACCTTGCGGGTGGGATCCACGTGGGTCGGCACAGGAAAGGTGCGCTCCTTACGCCAGCCGGCCTTGGTCTTCACGGCCTTCGACTCGTCCCGGACGATCTTCCTGGGTGAGATCGCGTGCAGGCCGTCGGGCACGTCCTCGCACCACTGCTTGAAGTCCCGGGAGGCACCTCCGCCCACGGCGGCACCGGCATAGTCCCGGAGTGCCAGCAGAGCGTCCCAGGCCATGCGGACCCACGAGGATCCGTGCGCCTGGGCGTCCAGCTCCAGGGTGACCTTGCGAGAGCCGGTGAAGTACACGTGGGGCATGCCCTCGATCCGGTCGAGTATCTCCGCGAAGGACGCCGGCTCGGCAAGAACGGTATCGCCGGGCGCATAGGCGGCTTCGCCCGCGCCGAGGGCGAGAAGCCGCTTCTGAACCGCCAGCAGCTGGGCCTTGATCGCGTGGAGCTCCTGGTACTGCTCGTCGTACTCGACGATCAGCATGGTTTCGCTCATACGGCATTCCACTGACAGGCCACGAAAGCGGCCAAATACCACCGTGTGCTCCAGTGCGAACCGACACCAACGGCGCCCGGCACCGGGGGCAACGATGCGTGATACACATTATGTGCATCATGCATGTCAGATGCATGATGCACATGACACATGGTATACCTGCCGTAAGGCGGCTTCGCGGAACGGGAGGCCGCCCGGGAGCCGAAGGAAATCGCATGGACAAGCCCGTTGATCTGATCGAATTCGAGACCATGCTGCTCGGACGGTACATACACCTGCTGACGCCCCGTGCACGAGGGGGCGACGGTCGGCTCGACCGCAGCGCCTATCTCCTGCTGAGCCGCATCCGGACCGAGGGGCCGATGACCATCGGCGAGCTCAGCGCGGCCTTCGGCCTCGACGCCTCGACCCTCAACCGGCAGACGGCCGCCATGCTGCGTGCCGGGGTGGTCGAGCGCGTGCCCGACCCCGAAGGCGGAATCGCGCGCAAGTTCGCCATCACACACGCGGGCGAGCGCCGCCTGGAGGCCGACCGGACCAGGAACGTCGACGGCCTGCGGAAGGTGATGGCCGACTGGACGCCGGAGGAAGTTGCCGATTTCGCCGCCCATCTCAGCCGCTTCAACCGCGATATCGAGAGCGTCGACGGGCGTCAGTGGCCGCGCGGATGACGGCCTGCCGGGTGGATCCCGGCCGGGCCTCGGTGCCGTCTGCGGTGGCGCAGGAACCGCACCGCCGTGTGTCCCACTCCCACCCCGGCCGGCGACGGTTCGTCAGCTCCCCGGAGTGAGACTCTGCCCGCCCGTGCGGCCGGGCAGGCGGGGGCGTCCCGCATCCGGCGGACGGTAGGTGCCTGGGCTCCTCGGGCAGTACGGCGGCGAGTCCCGGACCGCCTCTGCCCGCCCCTTCGGCAATGGGCTGCCCGCACCGGGAGCAGCCTCTTGTCCACGCCTCCGTCGTACGGGCACCGGCGTGCTCCACGCGGTCCGCTGCCGCAGCGCCGGGGAGGAAGAGCCTGCTGCCATGCGCGGCCGTGCGGGGCTTCGGCCACGCGCGTTCGAGGCGGGGGCCCGGGCGGGCAGGCGGACGAGCGACCGCCGGCCCCGGACTGCGGGGTCTACGGGTCCCCGTCCTCCGAGCCGCCCGAGCCGATCTGCTCTGCCCGCAACGCCAGGTCCTGCAGCACGTCGGCGGAGGACACGTCCGTCTGCCCGGAGTCGTGCACCTGGGCCAGCATCGCGAAGGCCAGCGTGAACGCGCCGACCAGCTGCTCCACCGCTCCGCCGACCTCTCGTCCGACGAGGACCGCGACCTCTTCGATCGAGGCGTCCTCGGGAATCGTGATCCGGGGCATCGTCTCATTCAGGAGCGCGGTCACCACGCTCGAATCGGTTTCCACGTTGTCACGGTCGACGTTCTCTTCGAGGAGCCGGCGGATCTCGCCCGCCTCCGTGAGGATTCCCACCACACGCTTCACTACTTCGCTCTGCTCCATCCAGCGAGCATAGGCGCGGAACCGTGTGACCTGTGGTCGGTCGGTCATTCGCGCCTTCGCGCCTCGTCCTTCCCTGGTCCGGGTTCGGACCAGGGAAGGACGAGGGGGCCGAGCCTGTGCCCGCACACGGGACGCGGCTGCGGGGCGCCTCAGCGATATGCGGTTACCGGCCCCGAGTCCTCGAGCAAAGGACCCTCATCGACGCGGTGTTGACCGTGATCGCCGGTGTGATCGGCGCGGCGTCATACCTTCTGCCGTCGCTGATCGCCTTCAACCGGATCAGCAGGGACCGGTGGTTGGTCCTCGTCATCAACGTTGTATTCGGCGCGACTCTTCCGGGCTGGGTTCCGGCCCTCTATCCGGCTCTGCGCAAGCCCAGGGTGTCCGCTGCGGCGTGACGTCCGGGCTCGCGAGCCGGATGGGGCGCCTCGGCGGCTCAGCCGACTGGTGGTGTCAACAACCGTGTCGCTTCGCGCCGACTCCGTGGCGAAAGCAGTCATGCCGGTCCCGCCAACGGCGTCGACGCGGCGGACGGCGTACTGGCGTCGGTACGCAGCCTCGGTGAGGACGCCTCGCTCAAGGCGGTCAAGGGGTACGACGACGTGACGGGTGTCGGGACTCCGGCGGCCGGTTACGCGAACTCGTACCGTTGGCCCTGACGCAGGGGTCGGCACACGCCGACAGTCCGTACACGCCGACAGTCGGTACACGTCGACGGCCGCCCCGGGGCCGACGCTCCGGGGCGGCCGTCCGCCGTGCGTGGGTCGCCCATGCGGGGGCCGTCCGCATCTCGTCGTGCCCGTGCGGCCGGGCTGCGTGCTCTGCGCGGCGTCCAGCCGTGCCTCAGGCCGAGGCGCGCTTGCGAGGAGCGGCCTTCTTCGCCGTCGGCTTCGTGTCCGACTTCGCGGTGGTCTTCTTCGCCGTCGTCTTGGCGGACGACTTCGCCGTCGACCGCGCGGCGGTCTTCTTGGCGGGTGCCCTGCTCGGCGTCGACTTCTTCGCGGCCGTCTTCTTGGTGGACGCCGTGGCCTTCTTCTTCGCCCCGGTTCCGCCCGACTTCTTGCGGCCGGTGAGCGAAGTGACCTTGGCTACGGGGGCGTCTGCCGTTTTCTCCTCGGCCTCCGGCTCCTCACCACGGGCCTCCTTCGCGGCCCGGACGCTGTTCTCCAGCGCTGCGATCAGGTCGATGACCTTGCCGCCGCCCGAGGCGTCCGCGTCCGCCGGCTCCAGGGTCCGGCCCTGTGCCTTCGCCGCGATGAGTTCCTCGACCGCCTCCCGGTAGTCGTCGTGGAGCGAGTCCATGTCGACCTCGCCGAGGGTGGCCATCAGCGCGTCGGCCAGGTCGAGTTCGGCGTCGCGGACCGTGACCTCGGTCTCCGGGGCGACGCCCTCGGGGCTGCGGATCTCGTCCGGCCAGAGCAGACCGTGCATGGCGATCACATCGTCGACCACCCGCAGCATGCCGAGCCGTTCGCGGCCGCGCAGCGCGTATTTCGCCACGGCGACCTTCTGGCTCCGCTTCAGCGCCTCACGCAGCAGGGTGTACGGCTTGGCCGCCGGGACCCCGTTGGCGCAGAGGTAGTACGCCGCGTCCATCTGGAGCGGATCGATCGAGGCGGCCGGCACGAAGGCGACGATCTCGATCGTCTTGGCGGTGGGGAGCGGGAGGGAGCCGAGGTCCTCGTCGGTGATCGGGATCACCGAGCCGTCGGCGTCCTCGTACGCCTTGCCGATGTCGGCGGCGGTGACCTCCTGCTCGTCGATCTCGCAGACCTTCCGGTAGCGGATCCGGCCGCCGTCGGCAAGGTGGATCTGGCGGAAGGAGACCGAATGGTTCTCGGTGGCGTTGACCAGCTTGATCGGGATGCTGACCAGCCCGAAGGAGATGGCGCCGTTCCAAATGGACCGCACTGTTTACCCCTTGTGTCCGTATAGATACCTATTGATCCTGGAAAGGTGTGATTCTTATCGTATGACGCCGATCACAGAGGTGGAGGGGCGGCGGCTGGCGCTCAGCAATCTCGACAAGGTGCTGTATCCGGCCACGGGAACCACCAAGGGCGAGGTGCTCCACTACTACGCGGCCACCGCGGCGGGGGCCCTGCTCGCCCATCTGCACAACCGGCCCGTGTCCTTCCTGCGCTATCCGGACGGGCCGGACGGGCAGCGCTTCTTCACCAAGAATCCGCCGCCGGGTACGCCGTCCTGGGTACGGACCACCGCTGTGCCGCACCATGAGGACAGACAGGCCAGACAGGTGGTCGTACAGGATCTGGCCTCGCTGATGTGGGCGGCCAATCTGGTGGTGGAATTCCACACCCCGCAGTGGCAGGCCGACGCGCCCGGGATCGCCGACCGGATGGTGTTCGACCTGGACCCCGGCGCGCCCGCGACCGTGGTGGAGTGCTGCACGGTGGCGCTCTGGCTGCGCGAGCGGCTGGCGGCGGACGGGTTGCTCGCGTACGGGAAGACCTCGGGGTCGAAGGGGCTGCATCTGCTCGTACCGCTGGAGCCGACCCCCGCCGATCGGGTGTCGGCGTACGCGAAAGGGCTGGCCGTCGAGGCGGAACAGGACCTTCCGGAGCTGGTCGTACACCGGATGACGCGGGCGTTGCGGCCGGGGAAGGTGTTCGTCGACTTCAGCCAGAACGCGGCGGCGAAGACGACCGCCACGCCCTATACGCTGCGCGCCCGGCCCGAACCGACCGTCTCGGCGCCCGTCACCTGGGCGGAGATCGAAGAGTGCCGGGCGCCGGGGAATCTGGTCTTCCTGGCCGGTGACATGGGGGCACGGCTGGAGCGGTACGGAGACCTGCTGGGACCGCTCGTCAATCCGAACCGGGCTCGGCGGTTGCCGACTGCTGCGCAGTAGGGCGGGGGTCCGGGTGGGGGTGACCGCCGTCCTGCCCTCGATCCCCAAACGGGCTGATTGCACCGGTCGATGGACACGTCCGAAATTCGCCCCCGAGCGCATGGCGCATAGCGGACGATCTTGTCATGTCCGTCAGGAAAAGACCGCATGTGGAGGGCGGAGCGTCCAAGCCGTGGTGCACACTCCTCGCAGACACTGCTTCGTGGAATTGTGTGGGGAGGCGATGGCGTGTTCGCAGGGATCGACGAGGTCGACTGGGCCTCGATGGAGCATGCCTACGGGCCTGCCGATGATGTGCCGGCGATACTGCGGGGTCTCGCGTCCGCCGATCCGGCGGAGCGCGAGGCGGCGCTGGACGGCATGTACGGCGCCGTCCACCACCAGGGCGATGTGTACGCCTGCACGCTGGCCTGCATTCCTTTTCTCTTCGAGCTGGTCGTGGATCCGGGGATTCAGGACCGGGGCAGCATCGTCGAGCTGCTCACCAGCATCGGCGGCATCGATCTGGACGGGGACGACGAGGACGAGTTCGACGAGGACGAGATCGAGGGCGCGGCGAACTACGCGATGGCGGCGACCGCCGTCACCGCGGGCGCCGGGGTGTTCTTCGAGCTGATGGCCGACGAGGACCCGGGCGTGCGGCTGGCCGCACCCCTGGCACTCGCCACGCTCCACAGCCACCCCGTGCGGGTTCTCGCGCTGCTGCGGGAGCGGTTGCCGGTGGAGCCGGCCGAGGAGGTACGGCTCGCGCTGGTCGAGGCCGCCGGGCGGGTGGCTCTGCGCCATCGTGAGCTGGCCGGGCAGGCAGCCGACTGGCTGACCCGGCTGGCCGGTGAGGGGTTCTGGCCGGGGCTGCGGCTGGCCGCGCTGGCCCAGCTGGCGCGGTGTGCACCGGATGCGCTGCCGGGTGATGTCGTACGGGTGGTGACGGGGCTGCTGCGGCAGCTGCGCTCGGTGCCCGTGCGTCGGGCCGGGGCGGCTCCCGCGGTCGATGCGCAGGCCGGTCCGGCCGAGGCGGTCGACACGCATTCGGAGGCGGCCCCGGAGCCTTCCGTCGAGGAGCGGGCCGCGCCTGTGACCCTGGTGGGGCAGTTGCGGGCGCTGTCCGACGAGGAGACCCCGGGGCGTTTTGCCCCCTGGACGGCGGACCTGCTGCGGACGCTGCACGTCGGGCTCGACGACCGGGTCGCCGAGCGGACGGCGCTGCTGACGGCTCAGCTGCGCAGCCCCGACCACCAGCAGCGGATCGATGCGCTCCGGATGAGCAGCGGGCTGATCCGGGCCTGGCGCGGCTCGTACGAGGAGCTGGTCCGGCTGGTGGGTGAACAGCTCGCCACCCCTGAGCCACGGCTGGCCGAGGCCGCGGCGCATGTACTGGAGGAGCTCTTCGGGCTCGCCGCGCCCGCCGCCGATGCGCTTGCGGCGCGGGTGGCGGCGGACCCCGGCGCATGGGTTCAGGACTGGCCGAGCGGGCCTCCGGGGCTCGGCAGTGCGGTGAAGGCGCTGGCCAGGCTGGGCGATGCCCGCGCCGTGCCCGCGCTGGCCGCCGCGCTGGAGCGGCCCGAGGTGCCGCACGACGTGGGGTTCGCCATCGGCTGTCTGGGGGCGGCAGCCGCCCCGCTGACCGCTGTGCTGCGCCGCAGGCTCGGCGAGGTCCGTCTCGACGAGGGGGCGTACGACCGGGCGAGTCCGCTGCTCACGGGTCTGACCGCGCTACAGGCACACGAGGCGATGCCGGAGGTGCTGCGGGTGCTGCGCGACGCACCGGAGTACCGGGGCGAGTGGCTGCGTACGGCGGCGCTGCGGGCGCTCGGTTCTTTCGGGCCCGCGGCGCACAGTGCCGTACCGGAGCTGCGTACGCTGCTGCGCCGCCCCGGGAACACCTCGGCGACGGAGGCGGCCCAGGCCCTGTGGGCGATCGACGGGGATGCCGACGCCGTGCTGCCGGTGCTGATCGAGGGCCTGCAGGCGGAGCGGGCCCACGAGCGGCGCTCCGCAGTGAACGCGCTGGGCAGGCTCGGGACGCGGGCGGCGGTGACCGCGCCCCGGCTGCGCGCACTGCTCAGGCACGAGGAGCTGTGGCTGCGGGTGGATGCGGCGATCGCACTGTGGGACGTGTCCGGACGGGCCGAGGAGTCCGTGCCGGTGCTCCTGGCGGCCTGGGAGAAGAACCGTCATGTCCGGGTCCGGGTGGCTGAATGTCTGGCGCGGATGGGTGTCGCTGGTGCAGGGTCGGACGTGGCACATGTGCTGCGCGCCGAGCTCGCCTCCGTACGCCGTCACAACGCGATGGATGGATACGGCAGCCACGACACATACGAGGACGAAAACCTGCTGGCGTTCTGCCGGCAGGCGCTTCTGGGCAATACGGGGAAGGGACCCACAACGTGATCATTTTCGGTACGCGGGGTTATCTGTACCAACTGGCCATCATGACGATGGTCTGCGGCTGGTGCGGCAATCCGGCCGCGCACACGCTGCGCAAGCGGGTCACCAAGTTCACGCTGTTCTTCGTGCCGCTGTTCCCGTTCTCGACAAAGTTCGCGACGCAGTGCACGTTCTGCGGCGGGGAGCAGCAGATCCCGAAGGAGCAGGCCGAACAGCTGCTGGCGCAGCATGCCGCCTCGCAGCAAGGCAATCCGTTCGGGCAGGCGCAGGGACAGGGCCAGGGACAGCCGGGATACGCACCGGGCGGACAGGGCCACAACCCCTCCTAGCGAGTGTGCGTGAGTAGGACCGACGGGCGCATGGGGGTGGGAGAAGCAGCGCAAGCTGCTGACCGAGCAGCGGTTCACCGCCGATGTGGAATCCGGGCCGCAGCACAAGGAATGAGGGGCCGTCAGCGTCACACCGCGCGACGCCGACCGCCGCCGGGCAGGCCCTGATGAACATATCGGCAGACATACCCGCTATGACATAAGGGACATAGACACCACCTCTTGCTACGTTGCGTGGCATGACCGCAACGATGGCGGACGCACCCCCGCCCGATCTACGTCTGCGCAAGCGGCGCGGAGTCGAGCTGCTGCTCCTCATCGGGGCCGTCCTCATCTCCGTCTACGGCTACGCCGCCGTCGGGCTGGCCAGGAACGGCGCGGTCCCTCCCGATGTGGCCGGTTACGGCGCGGGCCTGGGGCTACTCGCCCTCCTCGCCCATCTCGCGGTCCGCTTCCGTGCCCCGCACGGCGATCCGCTGCTGCTGCCCATCGCCGTGCTGCTCAACGGGCTCGGCCTGGTGCTGATCTACCGGCTCGACCTGGAGACGCCGAAGAATCAGGCGGCCCCCACCCAGCTGATCTGGTCCACGCTCGGCGTGGCGCTCTTCATCGTGGTGGTCGTCTTCCTGCGCGACCACCGGGTGCTCCAGCGGTACGCCTATCTCTCGGTCGCCACCGCCCTGGTCCTGATGATCGTGCCGATCTTCTTCCCTGCGGTGAACGGGGCCAAGATCTGGATCAGGGTCGGCGGATCCTCCTTCCAGCCGGGCGAGTTCGCCAAGATCCTGCTCGCTGTGTTCTTCGCCGCGTATCTCGCCGCGAACCGCAGTGCCCTCGCCCATACAGGCCGCAGGATCTGGAAGCTCCAGCTCCCCACCGGCCGGGTGCTCGGCCCGATCGTGGCGATCTGGCTGCTCAGCGTCGGTGTGCTGGTCCTGGAACGCGATCTGGGTACGTCTCTGCTCTTCTTCGGCCTCTTCGTGATCATGCTGTACGTGGCGACCGGCCGGACCGGCTGGATCGCGGTGGGCCTGCTGCTCGCCGCCGTCGGCGCGTTCGTCGTCGGCTCCCTGGAACCACATGTGAACAGCCGGGTCCAGGACTGGCTCGACCCGTTCGCCTCCATCGACGCCGGTCAGGGCCCCAGCCAGCTGGCCCAGTCGCTGTTCGCGTTCGCCGCGGGCGGGATGCTCGGCACCGGGCTGGGGCTCGGTCACTCCATCCTCATCAGCTTCGCCGCCAAGTCCGACTTCATTCTGGCGACCGCGGGCGAGGAGCTCGGCCTGACCGGGCTGACCGCGGTCTTCCTGCTGTACACGCTGCTGGTCGCCCGCGGATACCGGGCCGGCCTGGCCCTGCGCGACCCGTTCGGGCGGCTGCTGTCGATCGGTCTCGCCTCGATCCTGGCGCTCCAGGTTTTCGTGATCGCGGGCGGGGTGATGGGACTGATCCCGCTGACCGGCATGGCAATGCCGTTCCTCGCGCAGGGGGGTTCGTCCGTCGTCACCAACTGGATCATCGTGGCGCTGCTGATCCGGGTCAGCGACCAGGCCCGTAGACCGCACCCCGACCATGTGGAGACCGGAGTCATCGCGCCCATGGCAAAGGACGAGCCGTGATCCCGTACCCGCGAGCCGTGATCCCGTACCCGCGAGCCGTGATCCCGTACCCGCCGCGAGCCCCGGAGGCCAGGCCGTGATCCGCTACATCCGCCGGGCCGCCGCGCTCTGTCTGCTGCTGCTCGTGGCGCTGCTGCTGAACGCCGCCCGCATCCAGGTCTTCCAGGCCGAAAGCCTGGACAACAACCCCGCCAACCGCCGTCTCACGATCGCCCGTTACAGCCAGCCGCGCGGCAACATCCTGGTCGACGGCAAGTCCGTCACCGGTACCGAGAACACCGGTGAGCAGCTCAAGTACGAGCGCACGTACAAGGACGGCCCGCTGTACGCACCGGTGACCGGCTACGCCTCGCAGACGTACGGCACGACCCTGATCGAGAACGCCGAGGACGACATCCTCTCCGGCACCGACTCGATGCTCGCCCCGTTCCCCCTGTGGAACGAGATCACCCGCAGCCAGCAGCCCGGCGGCAACGTCGTCACGACCATCAAGGACTCGATGCAGCGCGCCGCCTACAACGGGCTCGCCGGACGGCGGGGCGCGGTCGCCGCCGTCCAGCCGTCGACCGGCAGGATCCTGGCGCTGGTCTCGACCCCTTCGTACGATCCCGGACGGCTCTCCGGCACCGGTTCGTCGGTCACCGACGCCTGGCAGCAGCTGAACGCGGCGAAGAGCCGGCCGATGCTCAACCGGGCGATCCGCCAGACCTATCCGCCGGGTTCCACCTTCAAGATCGTGACAGCGGCGGCCGCCCTCGACGCGGGCGTCGTCAGCGACCCCGACGACGAGACCGACACCCCGTCCCCCTATGTGCTGCCGGGTACGACGACCACGCTCCCCAATGAGGCGGAAGGCTGTGAGAACGCCTCGCTCGCCGAGGCGATCCGGGTCTCCTGCAACACCGTGATGGCGGAGCTGGGGGTGCGGGTCGGGCTGAAGGGGATGGTGGACGCGGTGCGCAAGTTCGGCTTCAACGACACCGGGCTGAAGATCCCGTCGAGGGTGGCGAAGAGCAACTTCGACACCGAGATGAGCGACGACCAGCTGGCGCTCTCGTCGATCGGGCAGTTCGACACGACGGCGACACCGCTCCAGATGGCGATGGTGGCTTCGGCCGTGGCGAACGGCGGCGACCTCAAGTACCCGTATCTGGTGGACCGTACGACCACGAGAGGCGGCTCGATCGTGCACCGGAACGGCTCGCACACCTACCACCGGGCGATGAACCCGCGGACGGCCATGCAGCTGCGGCGGATGATGGTCGACGTCGTGGAGCAGGGCACCGGGTCCAACGCCGCGATCGACGGGGTGAAGGTCGGTGGCAAGACCGGCACCGCACAGCACGGCATCGACAACTCGGGCAGGCCCTACGCCTGGTTCATCTCCTGGGCGCAGGCGCCGGACTCGGCGCAGCCGGCCGTCGCGGTCGCCGTGGTCGTCGAGGACGCCGCCGCGAACCGGGCCGACATCAGCGGCGGTGGCAGCGCGGCCCCGATCGCCCGTTCCGTCATGGAGGCGGCCCTGAGAGACTGACCGCGTGGCGGATGCGGGCGGGGTGGGCCGGGCGCTGGACCGGATCGGGCGGGAGGATCCGCGCCTGTGCGCGTTCATCGAGGTGTGGCCCGAATGGGCGCTCGCCGCCGAGGAGCAGGCCCGTCAACTTCCGTTGGCCGGCAGGCCGTTCGCGGTCAAGGGGGCGACCGGTATCCGTTCGTACGCGGCCCGGCGGCTGATCGCGGCCGGTGGCGTCCCGGTCGGCGCGACCTCGGTGCCCGGCCCCGGCACGCCCTGGCAGACCTGGGGGCTGGGCGCCCACGGCCGCACGATCAACCCCTGGCACCCCGGCCGCACCCCCGGCGGCTCCTCGGCGGGCTCGGCGGTGGCGGTCGCGGCGGATCTGGTGGAACTGGCGACCGGCAGCGACGGGGCGGGGTCGGTACGGATTCCGGCGGCGTGGTGCGGGGTGTTCGGCCTGAAGACGACGAATGGCCTGCTGCCCTCCCCCGACCGGTCCGGGCTCGCTTCCGCCGGGGTGCTGACCCGTTCGGCGGCTCACGCCCAGACCTACCTGCACTGTGTCCTGGACGGCTGCGAACCGGCGACGGCGGACCTTCCGATCCCTGCCGTCTTCGGCCCCGACCTGGGGTACGCGGAGGTCGACCCGGAAGTCGAGTCGGTCGTCCGGCGTGCGGTGGGGCGGCTCGTGGCCGGCGGGGTGGTGCGGCTCGTGGACCGTACGTGCGAGCTGCTCGACCCGCGAGAGGCGTGGCAGGCGGTCCGGGGCGGGGAGCCGTCCCCGGCCGCCACGGAGATCCGGCGCGAGAACGACCTCCGGCTCGACGCCCTGTTCGCCCGTACCCCTCTGCTGCTCACCCCGACCACCCCCAACCGCCCGCACGGCCACGACGGTCCGGGCGAGCTCTACTCGACCGCGCTGACCTGGGCGTTCAATCTCAGCGGTCATCCCGCCGCGAGTGTGCCCGCCGGGTTCACGGCGGACGGCTGCCCGGTCGGGCTCCAGTTGGTCGCGGAGCGCGGGGCGGACGTCTCGCTGCTCGCCATGGCCCATGAGGTGGAGAACGCGCTGACTACTGTGCGGCCATGACATCCAGCGACCGGCGGACCTTGCCGACGCCCGCACCGGCCCCGGGCCGAACGGACTGATCAGCCGATCGGCTTGCGCGACTCGGACCTGACCTTCGCGGTGTCCGCCGCCATTTGCTTCAGGTCGATGGACTGCGGGTCCTGCGCCGCGGTCCTGGGCGTGACCACGGCGACCATGGCGCCCGTGTTCCCGTCGGCCCAGGCGCACATGGGGACGCTGCTCGACACGCCGCTGGTCTTCTGCCGCACGACCTGGCACTCGACCGTGATGTCGTATCCGTCGGGCGTGAACTCCTTGGCGGGTACGGCAAGGGTCGCACCGTCCGCCTCCGCGGCCCCCGAAAGGATCTTGCCCCGCGCGAACTCGGGGTTCCGCAGCTGCCCCCACATCCCGGACAGAATCAGCGCACCGCCCTCGGACGAGGTGTACTGCGCGACAGCCGCCTTCGGATTCCGGACGCTGGGGTCGTACGTGTCCTCGATCCCCTTGCCCTCGGTCCGCGACATGTCCTCGGCCAGAGTGAACTCACCGTCCAGCAGCTTCTTCTCCACGGTGAGCCTGTACTCCGCCGGCGGGAAGCTGCCCGCGACCGCCTTGCCGGCATCCACCAGCTTGAAGGCGGCGTAGCCGAGCCCGCCCACCACCGCGAGCACGGCAACCGTGATCCCGATGACGAGTCCGGTCCGCTTCTTCTTCGGCGGCTGCGCGCCTGGCAGACCGGGAGCCCCGGGCTGCCCCCACGGCCCTTGCGGCGGAAGTTGCTGCTGCGGATGGCCGTACGGGTTCTGCCCGGCGTACGGGTTGTACTGGGGCTGGGGTTGCGGGGGCTGCGGGGGTCCGTACGGCCCCTGTGCCGGCTGCGGCGGCCCGTACGGGCCCTGCGGCGGCTGCGGTGGCATGGTCATGGCACCACGTTACGCGTGCGAACGCGATTTCGACCCGGACCGACAGCGTCGCCGCGACCGCGTCTCCTTCCGGGTGTACGCGAGGGACGAGCGTCTGCAGCGCAGCCTGCTCGGCGGTGTGACCGACATCTTCGCGGAGTCGTCATATTCCGCCCGTCGGCCGTTTCGTCACCGGTCCCCGGACGGGCTCGACTCCCCCTGGGTTATCGCCTCTTCGACCTCGGCGACCCTGGTCCGTTCCTCCGCCGCGAAGCGGTCCCGGTCCAGTTGCTCGGCCAGCTCCTCGTCCTGGGCCATCAGCAGGTCCAGGCTGGAGTCGCCGAGCTCGAAGACGCCCATGTCGAGATAGGCCTTCTGGAGCCGTTCGCCCCACAGGCCGATGTCCTTGACGCACGGCACTATCCGGCTGAACAGCAGCTTGCGGAAGAGCTGCAGGAACTCCGAGTGCTCGGAGAGCTCCTCGGCCTCCTGCTTGCCGATGCCGAAGTTCTCCAGCACCTCGACACCGCTGAGCCGGTCCCGCATCAGATAGCAGCCCTCGATGACGAACTCCTCGCGTTCGCGCAGTTCGGCGTCGCTCAGCTGCTTGTAGTAGTCGCGCAGCGCCATCCGCCCGAAGGCGACGTGCCGGGCCTCGTCCTGCATGACGTACGCGAGGATCTGCTTGGGCAGCGGCTTGGTCGTCGTGTCGCGGATCATGCCGAACGCGGCCAGGGCAAGGCCCTCTATGAGGACCTGCATGCCGAGGTAGGGCATGTCCCAGCGGGAGTCGCGCAGGGTGTCGCCGAGCAGGCCCTGGAGGTTGTCGTTGATCGGGTAGAGCATCCCGACCTTCTCGTGCAGGAACCGGCTGTATATCTCCGCATGCCGGGCCTCGTCCATGGTCTGGGTCGCGGAGTAGAACTTCGCGTCCAGGTCGGGGACGGACTCCACGATCCTGGCCGCACAGACCATGGCGCCCTGCTCACCGTGGAGGAACTGGCTGAACTGCCAGGCGGTGTAGTGCTTGCGCAGCTCACCCCGGTCCTTGTCGGTCATCTTCGCCCAGTGCGGCGTGTCGTACAGGGGGAGGACGTCGTCCGGGGTGCCGAGCGGGTCGGCGGGGTCGACCTCCAGGGACCAGTCGATGCGCTTGTTGCCGTCCCACTGCTTGTCCTTGCCCTTCTGGTAGAGGGCGAGCAGGCGTTCGCGGCCGTCGTCGTAGTCCCAGCTGAAGCGGGCGGCGCCGGAGGCGGGCACTTGCCACAGCGGTGTGTCGGGGGCGGTGGTGTAGAGGGCGTGTGTCGACACGGACGACTCCCTTTCGCCTTGGGTGCTCCGATAAGTCCACTGAAACTTGCGTCAGTTGGCAGGTTCACACGTTGGTAGACGCCGGGTCAACAAGTCGTGCGCAAGGGATTGACGACCTTGCTGACAGAGAGTCTCATAAGGAGTGACCGCCGGTAACCCATGTGTGAGGTGCCTCCAGCCATGACGACAGTGACCGAACGCGATGTGCAGTTGCTTCGCGATGCACTCGGCCCGCTCCGGGACCGCGAGCAGCTCGCCGAGCGGCTGCTCGCATCCTCGGCCAAGCACTCCTTCGATCCGGACAAGGAACTCGACTGGGGCTCGGCGGTCGAGGACGGCAAGTGGTTCTGGCCGCCCGAGCTCGTCTCGCTCTACGACACCCCGCTGTGGCGGAGGATGTCCGAGGAGCAGCGGTTGGACCTGACCAGGCACGAGGCGGCGTCACTGGCCTCACTGGGCATCTGGTTCGAGATCATCCTCATGCAGCTGCTGGTCCGGCACATCTACGACAAGCCGGTGACCAGCAACCACGTCCGCTACGCACTCACCGAGATAGCCGACGAGTGCCGGCACTCGATGATGTTCGGCCGCATGATCAAGTGGAGCGGGTCGCCCGACTATCCCGTGCCGCGCGTCTATCACAACCTCGCGCGCGTGCTGAAGACCATTTCCACCACGCCCGGTTCGTTCGCCGCGACCCTGCTCGGCGAGGAGATTCTCGACTGGATGCAGCGGTTGACGTTCCCGGACGAGCGCGTCCAGACACTGGTGCGCGGTGTGACCCGCATCCATGTCGTCGAGGAGGCACGGCACGTCCGGTACGCCCGCGAGGAGCTGCGCCGCCAGATGGTGACCGCCCCGCGCTGGGAGCGCGAGCTCACCCGGGTGAGCTGCGGCGAGGCGGCCCGTGTCTTCTCCGTCTGCTTCGTCAACCCGCTGGTGTACGAGAACGTCGGCCTGGACCGCCGCGAGGCCGTCGCCCAGGTGAAGGCGAGCGGCCACCGGGCGGAGATCATGCAGAGCGGCGCGAAGCGGCTGACGGACTTTCTGGACGACATCGGGGTACTCAACGGGGTGGGACGCAGGCTGTGGAAGAGTTCCGGCCTGCTCGCCTGAGCCGACGCCCCGTTGCCCGTTCAGGCGGAGCGCTTAGGCTTCGTGGCATGACCGCTGCCGCGCCGCCGACCCGTGCGTACCGAAGGCTCAGCGTCGAGGAGCGCCGCACCCAGCTCCTCGGTGCGGCGCTCACCCTGTTCGCGCACCGGGCCCCCGACGAGGTCTCACTCGACGAGGTGGCGAGGGTCGCCGGGGTCTCCCGCCCGCTCGTGTACCGCTACTTCCCGGGCGGGCGGCAGCAGTTGTACGAGGCGGCACTGAGGTCCGCCGCCGAGGAACTGATCCTGTGCTTCAGTGAGCCGCCCGTGGGGCCGCCCACCGAGCGGGTGCTGCGGGTACTCGACCGATATCTCGCCTTCGTGGACGAGCACGACGCCGGCTTCAGCGCACTGCTGCGCGGCGGGAGCGTCGTCGAGACCTCGCGTACGACCGCGATCGTCGACGAGGTCCGGCGGGCGGCGGCCGAGCAGTTCCTGCTGCACCTGGGCCGGGGCGGCGCGGATGTGGGGGCCGAGCCCGGGCCCCGGCTGCGGATGATGGTGCGCACCTGGATCGCGGCCGTCGAAGCGGCGTCCCTGATCTGGCTGGACGAGGGGAAGCAGCCCGCCGCGGCCGATCTGCGCGACTGGCTGGTCGACCAGCTGATCGCGCTGCTGGCCGCGACGGCGGCGACGGACCCGGAGACCGCGTCGACGGTGGCCGAGATGCTGCCGCTGGAGACCGCCGCAGGTCCGGCCGGACGGCTGGCGGAACGGCTGATCCCGGTGGCCGGCGGGGCTGCCCATCTGCTGCCCGAGGGCAGATCGGTCAGACTGGGGCGGTGAGAAGCGAGAACACCCCCTTCACCGGCGGCCCCCTGGACGGGCGGGTACTGCCCGTACTCGTCGGTCCGACCGGCCATCCGCCCAAGTGGTACGAAGTCCCGGTACCGGCCGCCGACGGCGGGCCCGCCACCGTGTACGCGTACCGCCGGGTGCCGGCCGGTCACTCCAAGCGGCTGGGGATCCCGCGCGGCTGGGTGTACGAGTACGCCCCCGAGGGCCGTGAGCGGCACAGCCCCAAGTGGCCCTGGTCGAAGCCGGACTGAGGGTGCGGGGCCGCCCCCCATCTGCCGGCCGGTCTAAGACCGACCGGCAAATGGGGGGTGGGAGAAGGAGCGGGGCTGGGTGCGTGCAGCTGCGAGGCGGAGGATTGAGGCAGATGGGGTCTCCCCTGCTCGAGCGCAGCCGAGAGCTTGGGGAAGGAGCCATGGTGAT
>NZ_JBEOVN010000094.1:0-26863 GCF_040295565.1 Streptomyces sp. NPDC002785
TCTCGGCTGCGCTCGAGCAGGGGAGACCCCATCTGCCTCAATCCTCCGCCTCGCAGCTGCACGCACCCAGCCCCGCTCCTTCTCCCACCCCCCATCTGCCGGGCGGTCTTATTCAGGCCGAGGTGACGCGTTCGGCGTCGCTGCGGACTCGCACTGGTCGGCGGCCCTTCTGATCGGTGGTCCGTCCCGGTCGGTCGGGGTGGCCGAGCGCCCGGCCTCGCCCCGCCTGCCCGTCCGTTGGCACGAACTGGAGTTCCCCGATGCCCGTGTCCGATCCGTCAGCCCAGTCCGTTTCCTTCCCCAGCCACCCCACCCACTCGGTCGACCGCGCGTTCCTCAGCATGGAACGCCGCCACCCCGACGTCCGCTGGGACGCCGGCGGCGTCGCGTACCTGAGCGGTCCGCCCCCGAGCCTGGCAGACCTCCGCGCGTACGTGGGCTTAGGTCTGGGCCGGCTACCTCTGCTCACGAGCCGGGTCGAGGGCGGCTCACGGCGCCCCCGGTGGCGGCCGGACGCGGACTTCACCGTCGACCGGCACGTCCACGAGGTGGTCGCAAAGGGCCCCACGGGGTGGGACACCGCCCTGCACACCGCGCTCAACGCGCCGTTCGCGCCCGGTACCTACTGGGGGGTCTGGCTGGTCCACGGCCATGCGCCTGACGCGTACGCCGTGTGCTACCGCTTCCACCACGCCTGCCAGGACGGTTCGGCCGCCGCGATGACTTTCCGGGCCATGCTGGGCGAGGGGGAGCCCTCGGCCCGTCCGGTGCCGAGGAAGGGCCGCCTGGCCGGTCTGCCCCGACGGGTGGGCACGGGGGTCGGGCTGACCACGATGTTCCTGGCCGGCTCCCTCGCCGTTCGCGGCCACCGTCCGGCCGTCCCCTTCGTCCCCACGGGAGAGCGGCGGCTGTGGCGGGGCCGCGTACCGGCGGACGCCCTCCGCCGGATCGCTACGGCACATGGCGGATCGGCCCACGACGTCCATCTGGCCGCGCTCGCCGGGGCGTTGTCTGCCTGGTCGGCCCGGTCCGGCGTACCGCTTCCTCGGGTGACGGCACTGCTGCCCGTTGACGCACGCCGTCCGGACGAGGAACAGACCTGGGGCAACCGCTGTTTCGCCCTGCCGCTGGAGCTGCCCGTGCGGACCGTCCCGGAACGCGGGACCGGGTCCCAGGACGGCGACTCGCCCCTGCGGCGACTGGAGCACGTCATGGCCACGACCCGGAAACTGCGGGGCGAGGCATGGCGGCAGGCCATTCAGGACCTGGTCCGCTACATGCCGGACCGCCCGACCGAGTGGTATCTGCGAAGGATGCTCTCCCCGCGCGTCACCGGCGTCATGGCCACGTCCATGCCGGTCGCCGACAAGGGAAGCCTGGGGGACACCCAGGTGACGGGCATCGCCCTGCTCCCCCTGCTCGTGCCAGGGCACCTCTTCGGAGTGGGCCTGTCGTTCTTCGGCAACTGGACCGAGGTGTCCTTCGTGGCCGACCGCGCCCTTCCGCTCGGGGAGCTGCTTCCGGAACTGTGGGAGCAGGCCGTGGGTGAACTGGAGGGAACCTCTGCGCCGGTGTGAACGCGGTGGCGCCGGGGGCTGTACCGATCGCTCGGGTGCGGCCCCGGGCCAAGCCGTCTGTGTCAGACCACCGCTTCGAGTTCTGCCAGGGCCGTCAGCCACAGCCCCGGGAGGTCCGCGCCGCGGGCGAAGGCCGTGTCGTGTACGACGGAGAGCGTGCACTCGGCCCGGTACCTGAGCAGCGTCAGATGGCAGAGCTGACCGGGCAGGGGAGCGCCCAGCCCGAGCGCGCCGTCCATCCGCGCCTCACCGAGGACCGGCTGCGGCAAGGCCGCGGGGAAGTAGGTGCCGGTGAGGGAGGCGTGGCGCGGACGCATGAGCAGCCGCAGCGTGCCAAGGCTCACCGGACGCGGCGCGCGCCGCATGAGAGCGCGGGAGGTGTGCATCCTCCGCTCGACGCGCCCGGGCTCCAATTGGCGTGAGAGAGAGGCGAGACGGCGCAGAGGAAGGGGCTCCTCACAGGGCAGCCGGAGACGCACCATGGTGAGGAAGTTGCCCACCGCGCCCCGTTCGCCACCGGTCCGGACCGACAGGGGCCAGAGGAGTGTGAGAGGAGCCGGACGCTCTCCCCCGGCCAGGGCGACAGCTCGCATCGCCCCGGTCAGCGCGGTCAGGAAGACCGCGCTGACGTCGGTACCGAGGGCCCGGGAGACAGCAAGCAGCCGCCGGGTCTGTACTGTCCCGACGGCCGTGGCGAGCTTCCCCGTCGGCTGCCGACGCAACACGGACCAGGTGCCGCTGTCCCGCAGGCTCCGGGCGACGTCGCTCATGATGCCCAGCACGGCACGGGAGGAGACCCGCCCCACGCTGACGGCGGGCGGAGGCGTGTCCTGGACGCCGGGCGACCTTTGCGGTGCGACGCGCGGGGTGAACAGCGTCCGCAGTACGTAGTGGTGCCCCGCGCCGTCTTCCAGAGCGTGGTGGATGCGGAACACCAGCACGTACTCGGGCAGGCCAGTGGTACCGGTGTACCCGCGAATCAGCCAGAGGTCCCAGGGCGGGCGGCGTGCGTCCGGCAGCGGCCGCACCAGCACTTCCTGGAGACAGTCCTGCCACTGCTCCCGGGGATCCGTCACGAGCAGACCGCGTACATGCTGACGCAGGTCGAGGTCCGGGACGGGCACGAAGCAGGGACGAGGCCCCAGCCCCTCCTCGACACGGTGGGTCAGCGTCGGAAGGTCCGCGAGCCTGGCCCGTACGTGCCGGCGCAGGGCGTCCGGTGAGGGCGGCTCCCCACGGAAGCGCACCGCCCACCCCACCGCCAACTGGTGCGTGCCGGACATCCGGTGGAACACCTGACTGAGCGGATCACAAGGCGTCGGCCGCCGGGGCGGGGCCGGCCACGGCGGGCAGGGCCGGGACGGCGCCGGGTGCGCGACGCCTGCCTGCCCGGCGTTCCCGGCGGAGGGCTCTTCGGTAGGAGTGGAAGTCAATTTCGATCCCGTGGCGGTAGGTGGACACGTACGTCTTGCGATGGCGGCGCCACTCGCGCGCGATCGCCCGCGTCAGGTCCGTCGGCGACGGCAGGGCGACCGCGCCCTCGATCAGCTCGGCGATCCATTCCGCCTGCGGTTCGAGCAGCGGGAAGGCCGCACCGGAGGGCTGCGCGAGCCCCATGAAGTAGAGCCCGGGGATGCTGGGCGGGACCGTGCGCAGATAGAGCTCCGTGCGGCCGTCCGAGGCGGCGAACAGGGAGGGTTCCAGGAAGGGGAAGGAGATCTTGTAGCCCGTGGCGTACACCACGGAGTCCACCGATTCACGGCTGCCGTCCCTGAAGGCCGCTGTGTCCCGGCCGAAGGAACTGACGCCGGGCTTCGGTGTGACCGCGCCCCGGGCCAGCTGGACGAGGAGTTCGTCGGAGGTGGAGGGGTGGCTGGCGAGCGGTCCGCAGACCGGTTCGGGGAGCCCGTAATGAGCCGGGGCACCGCGGGTGAGCCGCAGGAGGAGCCGCAACGCCGGATCCTTGAGGAACCGCGGGAGATCGGACAGCGGGCTCCACAGCAGGTGGTCCGCCGGACGGCCGAGCAGCATCTTGGGGAACAGATGGGCCGCGTCGCGCGCGGAGAGGAACGTCCGCGCCGCCGTACGCGAGATCTCCGCCGCGATTTCGCACGCGGAGTTGCCCATGCCGATCACCAGCACCCGCCGACCGGCGTACGGGTCAGGGGTGCGGTAGTCGTGCGAGTGGATCGCGGTCCCCTCGAATTCCTCGGCACCGGGCACGGCGGGGGCCGGGAGGCGCGGGTCCCAGTGGTGCCCGTTGGCCACCACCACCTCGGTGTAGCGCCGCGTCTCCTCGGCCACGCCGCCACGGCGTCGGCAGACCACCTCCCAGCCGCCGTCGTCCAGGGGCCGCACCGAGGTGACGCTTGTGCCGAACACGATGTGGCGATGCAGGCCGAACGACGCGGCGTAATCCTCCAGATAGGCCAGGACCATGCTGTGGTGCGGAAAGACCGGGTAGGTCTCCGGCATGGCCAGGGAGGAGAAGGACATGCTCTCCTTCGAGATGTTCGCGTGCAGCGACGCGTACACCCCCGACATGCCGTTGTCGTTGCCGTACCGCCAGAGTCCGCCGATGCCCGACCCGGCCTCGAAGCAGTCGAACGGAACGTTCCGCGAGGCAAAGACCTTGCTCGCGGCCAGGCCGGACGGGCCGGCGCCGATCACACATGTTCTCCGCATGACTGACCGACCTTCCTCGTACGTGCGTGACGTCTCCGGCATCCATGTGAACGGGACCGCCAGAGGGGCGAGGCGACGGCGTCAGGACGGGCGGACCTGGACGCCCGGGCCCGGTACCTGACCCGCGGACCGGGGCGGAACCTGGGCGGACCTGCCGACACCCCAGTCCTGGCCACGCTAGCCGCCCCGGTTGCCCCGAAACCTGTTTCCGTCGGCAAAACCGCCGCACGCGTGACGCGGTGTGCGCCGGATTGACGCCGTGGAACGGAACCGCTCCTGGCGCCGTTTCCGTTGCGCTGCCTGCTCGTTGGGCACAGGCGGACCGGTTCCGCCGCCCATCGGAAGACACGGACCGGTTCCGTGGCCATCCGGAAGACCTGGCACGACGGAGCAGCGCGATGGACGTCACAGATGTGCACCACTCCTACCGGCAGCACGCCGTTCTACGGGGCGTCGACCTCCGGCTGCGGCCCGGGGTCCTTGCCGGGATCGTCGGGGAGAACGGCGCCGGCAAGACGACGCTGCTGAAGATCCTCTCCGGTGAACTCGGGCCGGACCGGGGCTCGGTGCACCACAGCGGCAGGTTCGGCTACTGCCCGCAGTCCGTGGTCCTGGACGACTCCTTCACCGTCCGCCAGCACCTGGACTTCTTCCGGCACGCCTTCAGGCTCGCGGACCTGCGGCGAGCCGAGGAAGTGATGGAGACCCTGGCCTTCACCGAGTACCTCGACCAGCGCACGGGTCTGCTCAGCGGGGGCTCACGGCAGAAGCTGAACCTGACCCTCGCGCTCATGCACGACCCGGACGTGCTGCTGCTGGACGAGCCCTACCAGGGCTTCGACTGGGAGACGTACCTGCGCTTCTGGGAGCTGGCGACAAGGCTGCGCGATGCCGGACGCTCGGTGCTGGTCGTCTCCCACCTGGCGTACGACATCGAGCGGCTGGACCAGCTCTGGCGCCTGGAGGACGGGCGCCTCCACCGCCAGGACCGGTGCTCGGAGGCGGCGGCATGAGGCAACACTGGTCCCTGTTCACCACGGCCTCCCGGTACGCGCTGATCGGTCACGCCCGCAACCGGTTCGCGATGCTGCTGGTGGTGCTGTACATCCCCGTATGGATCGCCCTGGCCTACGTGACCATTCCCGACCGGCCGGCGCCATTCCGGCTGCGGGCCACGGACGAGGTCCTGACCCCGCCCGGCAATCACCTCACCCAGATCACCGGCGCCCTGAACGCGGTCACCCTGATCGCCGGGTTCATGATGTTCGCCGCCACCTTCACGGGCGGTGCCTTCGACCGGCGCCTGGCCATGGCGGGGTACCCGCGTCACCACCTGGTCCTCGCCAAGCTTTCCGCGCTCACCCTGGTCTGCGCCGCCGTCGCGGCATACGCCACGGCCGCCGCCGGCTTCGCCTGGTCCCCCCGACAGCCCCTCATGCTCGCTGCCGCGCTGTTCTGCGCCGCCCTGACCTACGGCGCGCTCGGAGTGGTTTTCGGCTCGGTGCTCCGCCGTGAGGTGGAGGGCATGTTCGCCATCCTGATGATCAGCATCATCGACGTCGCCCTGCAGAACCCCCTGTCGAGCTCCGGGTCGGACAGCGCCGTTGTGCGCTTCCTGCCGTCGTACGGAGCCGTGCAGGCCAGCATGTCCGCGGCCTTCTCCACCGCGCCGGTGGCCCAGGGCCTCGCGATCCAGTTGCTCTGGCTCACGGTGGCGGCGCTGGCCGGGTTCGTGGTCTTCCGCCGGCGTACCCGCGACGCACTCCCACCGGAACGGAAGCGACGCACCCCAGACCACTCCGGGCCCGGCGTGAACGCGGGCGCGCCCGCGCACACGATGGAGCCCGGCGCAGCCGCACAGCGCGTACGACCCATCTGACGGGCGGGCCACCGGCCGTCCGGCCGGACAGCCGCCGTGACCTGCGGGAGCCGGAGATCGTTCTGTAACCGGGCGTTGATTCGCCCCCTGACCACCACATTCTTCATGCCAAGGAGTACCACCCCATGACCCTTTCGCGTACCGTCCAGCGCACGGTCCTCACCGCGGCTCTCCTGTCCGCCTCCGCCCTGGCCTTCCCCGCCTCCGCCCAGGCGGCTCCGCTGCCGCCCGCGTGTCAGGAGGCGCTGCTCACAACCCTCGACAAGTTCCCCGTCGCGGACTTCACGGTCCCCGACAAGGTCCAGAGCGCCATGCTGAACGAGGTCGGGAACCTGAGCGAGGCCGACCAGCAGGCCTTCACCCAGGAGGCGTGCGCGGCCTGGAACAACTGGGCCACCAAGAACGGCCAAGCGGTGGCCACGGACCTGGACACCCGCTACCGGAACGCCTCCGGACCCGCGTGCAACAAGTTCACCACCTCCGCCATCGGGACGATCAAGAAGCACGCCCCGAACGTCCCTGCTCAGACACGGGAGTTGGAGAAGGTGGCCAAGAAGGTCTGGCAGAACGCCATGCAGAAGCTCGCCGTGGAGGCCACCAACACCGACTGCCGTAAGGCCTACAACGGGGTAAAGGCCGGCTGGTAGCGAGACCCGTCGGAGGACGCCCCAACCGCCGCCTGACGTTTCCGTCCGTCGTCCGACCCGACGGCCTCAGTCGGCCACATCGACTCCGTAGCTGCGCAAGGGTGTCGAGGCCGTGGTCGTAGCCTTGGCCGACGGTACGGAAGCGCCGGACGAGACCGAGCCTGTGAGATTCGCGGTGTTGTTTCCGCACCTGGACGAGCGCCGGCGCCGTCTATTGATGGGGGCCGAGGCCCGGATCCTGTGACAGGGCGGGAGCCGGGCCGTCGCGCAGGCGGCCGAAGCCAGCGAGACCACCGTCCGCAAGGGCGCCGACGAGTTGGAAGCGGGGCGGAGCCGCTGGGTCGGGTCCGCCGCCCCGGCGGCGGGCGCAAGAAAGCCGCCGAGGTGGATACGGGGCTCGACCTGCACTGTTGGCGCTGGTCGATCCGGACATGCGCCAACTGGTGGGCGAGGTGGCAGGAGGGTGGCAGGGACGTGCTGCTGTCCCGTCCGCGGGCCGCCGGGTGGGTGAGCATCAGGTCCTGTCGGAGGTCGAGCAGGCCGCTGTGCGACAGGCAGTGCTCGATCACACTCCCTCCGGCCCGGGGCTTTCTGGCCAGTTGTGGACCTGGGGTGCCAAGGGTCGGACGCCGGTCGTCCGCCGTACCGGAAACCGGTTCTCCGTGAACGCGATGTCCGCGATCAGCACCCGCGGCCGGATGCACTTCATGGTCTTCACCGAGTCGTTCGACGTGAAGGTCATGTGCCGCTTCCTCGCCCGGCTCGTCGGGCACTTCGACCACAAGGTCCACCTGATCGTCGACCGGCTCGGCCCACCGCTCGAAGACCGTCCGGGCCTGGCTCGCCGACCACAAGGACCAGCTCGAGCTCCACTTCCTGCCCTCGTACTCACCCGAGCTGAACCCGGACGAGTTGGTCAACGCCGACCTCAAACGCAGCCTGCCCCACAGCCACCGGGCCAGGAACCAGGCCGAACTCGCCGCCGAAAACCGCAGACTCTTCCACCGCCGGAAACGCCAACCCCACATCGTGCGAGGACACTTCGGCACCCCACACCCTCGGAGTGAACCCAATGAGTTTCGGATCAGTAGGTACACAACACCTGCTCCCTAACGAATTCAGGAGGAATTCTCATGTCCAAGCGCATTCTCGTTTCGTCGCTCATCGGGGCTGTCAACCTCGGCGGAATTGCCGCCGGTGGCCTCGCCACAGCCTCGGCCGCCACGGAGCCGACCTTGGAGAACGGTGCGGCCCGCTACGTTGCTCCGTCCAACGGCAACGCAGGCGCACTCACTTTCACTGTGGACGCGGGTGACCACTCGGGCATCCGGAGCCTCAAGGTCCTTGCGTGGCCCGCGAGTTCGGGGCTCGATCCGACTGAGGCGGAGCTTCGGTACGTGGAAAGCGCCACGTGCCGCAGCACCACGGCCGAGATGTCCCACTGCACCTACACGCTGCGGGCCACGAAGGAGGAGGCAGCCGAGCTGGCCGAGGGCACCTGGTACGTTTCGGCGCTGGCGACGGCCAAGGACGGGGACACGACATTCGTGTCCCGCGCCGCCACATTCAACGTCACACACTGACCCGCCACCGCGGCCGGGCGCCTCCGAGGCGCCCGGCCGACCCATCCCGCCCGTTCCCTCATGACACCCTGTCGCCTCAATCGGACGGGTCAAGACCAGATCTGACGAAAAGTCACTGGCTTCCTGTTCCATCCAGCGGTGAGACTTCCGGCGTGACGCTTCACGAGAATGAGATCCCAGTCGACGAGACGCTAGTCCGATCGCTGCTGAAGGCACAGCGCCCAGAGTGGGCTGACCTACCGTTGTCGCCCGCAGGCGCAGGTACGGACAACACCATGTATCGGCTGGGCAATGACCTGCTGGTGCGACTTCCACGAACCGCCGACAATGGACAGTCCGTGCGGAAGGAACAGGAGTGGCTTCCTCGCCTGGCGCCCCTCCTTTCATGTCCGATTCCCGAACCCGTCCACGCCGGGACGCCCACCAACGCCTTTCCACTGGTCTGGTCGGTCTACCGTTGGATTGACGGTGACGAAGCCGGCCCGGACACCGTCCGGGACTGGACCGCTTTCGGAGCCGACCTGGCGGCGGTCGTGAGGGAACTTCACCGCATCGACCTCATGGGAGCGACCCGCACGGACAGCCTCAGCTGGTACCGCGGAGGCAGCCTGAAGCCGTGCGACCAGTGGATCACTGGGTGTCTCGACGACTGCCGAACCACGGTGGGTTCTGAGCTCGACGTTGACACTCTGGAACAGTTGTGGCGAGCCGCGCTCGCACTGCCCGAGCCCTCGGGGCCTCAGATGTGGCTCCACGGCGACCTCAAGCCGACCAACCTCTTGGTCCGGGAAGGCAAGCTCCACGCAGTCATCGACTTCGGAGGACTCTCGGTCGGCTTCCCCGACGCCGAGCACTCCACAGTCTGGGATCTGCCGCCACAAGCCCGACAGGCCTACTGGGACACCCTGAACCTCAACGATTTGACCTGGACCCGCGCCCGCGCCTGGGCGGTCGCGGTGGGCGTCAGTGGGATCTCCTACTACTGGGACACCTTCCCCGCCTTCGTCGCCGAATGCCGAGCACGACTTCAGGCAATCCTCGCCGACGCCGCTACGCGTTGAGTGGCCTCCCCGGCACAGAAGGAAGGGTAAAACGGCGCAGGTTCCATGACACGCGGCGGAACGCCGCGCGGAATGGGACACCTTCGCCGACACGCTCTCCACTCAGTTCGTCTCACCGAAGCTGCACCGCCCAGGTCGCAGCGTCATCGACAGATCACTTCCGATGGGACGGGACAAGATGTCACTTCGCAGGGACATCCGTCACCTGGATCCAGTCGTTGTTGGATGCTGCAGTGCGACATTTCTAGATGGGTGACACTTGATCGCGATGGTTGACGCCAGGGCCGTCTCCGCGGAGGAACTCGCGGGCGCCGCGCAGTCTGGTCTGCAACCGCTCCTGCGTTGCGCGGCTGTCGAGGCGTACGTCGAGGGCTCCGGGCAGGGAGGTGTCGGCTCGTCGGCCGGCGGGTAGCTGCGCGCCGTCAAGCCCTTCCCGCCGGGCGATGAGTGCGCCGAGGTCGTGACGGCTCAGGGCGTCCGGCCCGGCGAGGTGGAACACCCCAGCCGTGTCGGACAGCGTGATCTCCCACAAGGCGGCTGCCAGGTCTTCGACATGGACCGGGCAGCGGATGTCGTCGGTGAACAGCACCCCGTCGCGGGTACCGGCTGCCAGGGCATGCACCATGCGCTCGTGCACGGATCGGCCGTGTCCGATGATCAGCGAGGTGCGGGCGACGGCGGCGCCTGGCACCAGGAGCCGCACCGCTGTCTCGGCGGCGGCCTTCGCGGCGCCGTACGGGCTGACCGGATCGGGCAGGCAGCTCTCGTCGTAGTGGACGTGCACGCCGGAGAACACCGCGTCGCTGGAGACATGGACCAAGCGGCAGCCCTGCTCGACGGCGACCAGCGCCACGTGGATCGCGCCGTCGGCGGTGACTTCCCAGTCGGAGTTGCCGCTGGACGCGTTGATGACGACTGAGGGGGCCACGTCGGTGATTACCCTGGCGACCCGCGCAGGATCCCGGACGTCGAGAGGATGCCAGGCAGCACCCGGGGTCCTGCCTGGCCGGGAGGCGAATGTCGCGGCCGTCTCGTGCCCCGCCGCGGTGGCTTGGCGGACCAGTTCGGTCCCCAGGAACCCACTGCCACCGATGACCAGGACCTTCATGGACCGACACGCTAGCGGACGGGGGATCGGTGGTGAAGTCGCCAGACAGAACGAGGCCCTCGTAGACCCGGCAATCGACGGCCGGCAGCACACCATCGGCAGCAGTGACCTTCATCGTGGTGGCCGGGCCGAAGCAGACGTAGGGTGCCTCGCCATGAATAGCGACACAGCCGGCGAGCAGTTGCAGGCCATGGCCAGTACCGCCGGATACGGCGAGGCCGCGGAGGCCCTTGCCGAGCAGTACGAGAGCGTGACCTTCACCGAGGTACACCGCGAGGTGCTGCATCTGTTCCCCTCCCGGCCAAGCTCCGGCGGCGCCTGGGACGGCCAGCTCGTGGACGTCACGAGCTGGCCGTCACGAGCCGGACGTCCGATCAGCCGCCGGACGAGGCCCCTGACCGCCTTCCTGCCCCTGCTCCGTGGTCAGGGGCGCCAGTCGAAGGGGAAGTGCTTGCTGGATCCACCACGGTATTCATGGGAGAAGTCGAACCCTTCCGCGCGGTCGCTCTCGACGACGCCCCAGGTAGCGATCTGGCCGGGGCCGACCTCGGCGCCCGGAGCATTGATCAGCTGGACGCGACGGGAGGGGTCGGCAGTGGGGCCGGTGAGTGCGGTCGCGCCGACGGAGACCTTGTCGGCGACACGGGCCCGCCAGTACGAGAGATCCTCGGCGGATTCGAAGTGGACCGGCGCGTACCGCACCTCGCGCAGTTCGCTGATGAGCGAGCCGAACTGGCCCGGCCAGCCGCCGACATGACCGGCGAAGATCTGCTCCAGCGCGCCACGCTGGGCCTGGTCACCCTTGGCGTCGATGTAGAGCATCACCTTCATCGTGGCGTCCGGGTCACCGACCCACATATTCCCGGCGAACTCGCCCAGTGCCACCACGCCCAGGCCGTCCAGGCGCACATCCCCGAAGTGCCCTTCGTGAATCTGCCAGACGAGCGTGAAGAGACAGTCCCCGTGGGTCGGCGTCTGGGCGAACGTACAGGGGCAGGGCAGCGCACAGCTGCACACGTCGAACCACTCGCCCCGTAAGTGCCAGTCGGGCAGTGTGCCGTCATTCGTGCCTGCTCGGACGACGGCGGGGACGCTTTGCGATGCGGCGGAAGTGGTGCACATGGTGGCCTCTCAGATCGCTTATACCCCTAGGGGGTATCCCATGGACAAGGGAGAGGCTAAGGCTCGCCATGCCCCCACGTCAACTACCCCCTGGGGGTACCTCGGTCGAACGGGTTGCCTGGGTGTTCGTAGCCGGCGGGGCTCTTCGTCGCTCCAATGGGCAGACACCAGGCGGTGCACCCCTATCTGCGGTGCACGACTGCGGCGATGCCAGCGCGTTGGCCCATGTACGGGCCTCCATCTCACATCGTCGAAGCGGGGCCCTGCTTCCAGGTCCTACCCGGACCAGCCGTCCCGACGATTGGGACGTGCGGACCGAAGGAACCCGGCGCCTCGGCTCGCTCCAGGCACCGCGGCATTCCCCCATCAGGCAGGCGAATCACAATGGCGGCCGACACCCTTCGTTCGCAGGTGCCCGTCCTTGCCGAACTCGGAAAGCTCCGCCCGCCCAGGCCCTTCGGTCGGTCGCGGCCTGTGCCACAGCCTTTGTCTCCACGCTCGGCGCAGGACTCACACGGGTCTTCCGAGGCCACCAGCCCACTGACGTGCTGGCCAGGGTGGCTTCCGGCGTCGCCACCCTTGTCCACGACGGCTGCCGTCGGCTCCGTCTCCCGGCCTTCCGCCTGGCGGACACGCTCACGCAGCCGGTCATGCAGTTCCCGGATCAGGCCGGTCTCGCGCCAGCGGCGGAAGAACGCGTAGACGCGGGTCCAGGGCGGGAAGTCCACGGGCAGGGAACGCCACTTGATCCCGTTGTCGACCACGTAGCGGACCGCGTCGAGCATCTGGCGGTGACAGTAGCCCTCGGGCCGGCCGCCCGGCTCTCCATCCAGGCTGACGTCGGAAGAGCCTGCCGGATCACCGCCCACTCCGCGTCGCTCAAGTCCGACGGGTAGTGGGACTCCCGGCCGGGCTGGTCGGCGGCATTCCTGAACCTGTGGACGAGACAGTCACACCCCGAGGTGGACGAGCTGGACTCCACGGGGGTGACCACACAAGACGGCAACAACAAGGGCCTCCCTGTCGCTCTGGCTTCAACAACCGCGAGCTACCAGGAGGCCCTTCCTTCATGCGTACACAGCGACGAACTCACCCGATCCAGCAGCCTGTTCGATCAAGAATGACCGCACGATCGGAGGGCAACAGCTTGTCAGCCAGACAAGCCCCGGACAAGTTGACAACGCCCGTCCTGTTTCTCTCCTGTTCTGCGGTGGTTCGGCGGCCGTCATGATCTCACTGCGGGGTAACCGCCCCGTGACCGAGAAGATTCCGTGCTGTGAACCCGAGCAGCCTGCGCGCGGCCGAGATGTCGACCGGCGCCGCGCGACCCGGCAGCGGGCGCCGCAGCACGGTGGTGGGGTGGTAGCGGCGCAGCAACTCCTCCGTCGGGTAGGGCACGATGATCTCGGGGGCGCAGAGGTGTACCGCGTGCGCCGCACGGCCGGGTACGTCCAAGGCCAGCAGCGCGGCCCTCGCCGCGTCATGGACCTCGAGGTACGTCCACAGGTCCCTTGCCCCCGCGGCCGGGTCGGCTGTGAGCCGGGCGGCGTGCGCATGCAGCCGTTCCTCGAATCCGCCCACGTACGGATAGCGCAGGCACACCACGCTCATCCCGTGCCGCCGCGCCATCATCCGCGCTGTCAGCTCGTCGACCTGTTTGGAGAGGCCGTAAGGGTCGGCCACCTGGGAGGTCATTGCCTCATCGACCGGTGCGTACGGCGGATGCGGATCCTCAACGTCCGTCCAGGGCAGGCCCGTGACACCCCATGAGCTCGCCACCGCCGCATGCCGGATCCCGGCCCGGCCGGCCTCCTCCAGGACGGTGAAGGTGGAGAGGCTGTTCCCCGCGAAGACCTCAAGCGCGGTGTTGCGCGCGGGAGTCGGGATCGCCGCCAGGTGGATGACCGCGTCGGCGCCCTCCAGAGCCGCCTGCACGGTCTTCGCGTCGGCGGCGTCACCGGTCACGACCAGGCGCGCCGCGAGATCGCCGGGATCATCGAGGACCAAGGCGTTCGCCTCGATCCCGCGCTCGGCGAGCAGCGCGAGGACTGCTCGCCCGATCCGCCCGGCGGCCCCGGTGACCATCGCTCTGCCAATCATCCAGTCACTCTCCTGCGTCGGTGCTTCTACTTGTAGGCGCGCACTGCGACGACGTGCGCCGACGCCGCCCCGTTGGTGGCTTCGACGACGACCCGGATCGCGGATGTGGTGACCGGCTCCGCCAGCGTGTGCATCTCGCGTCGCCGCCGATTCTGCGCCGCACGGGCGATGACGCGCCAGGTGCCATCAGTATCCAGCGCCTCGACGCGGTAGTCGCGAAGGAGGGTGGGGAGGGTGTCGAAGGGCGTGCGGTGATGGTGCAAGTTGATCAGGTCCTCGTTGACGTCGTCGTCGGCGATGACCTCGATCCGGCCCAGGGCGACCGGTTCGGGCCAGGCCAACTCGAGCCAGGGAAAAGGGACGTCCGCCAGTGGTGCGGAGACCCACATGTGCGGTCCTGCGTACGGGCGGGCATAGCCGTCGGTGGCCTTGGCGGGGGAGTAGGCCGCGGTCTCTCCCGTACGGAAGCAGAACGTGCGGCGCAGCAGACCCAAGTCCGTCCACTCGCGCAGCAACTGCGGCGATTCGTCCGACGGGCGCGGCGGGACGCGCGTGAAGCACAGGACGCCGGGGGTCGGGCGGTCGGAGCGGTGCAGAGCGAGGGCGTCGTTGGCGCGGACGACCAGGAAGGCGTTGCGCGGGGTTTCGGGAGACCAGTCCAGGCCCGTCTTGATCCACTGCCGGGCACCGGCGGCGACGGGCAGGGTGGTGGAGGTGACGAGGCGGCGCGGGACGTAGTTCTGGCCGAGTTCGGGATCGTACAGATCGATCACGATCTTGGTGTCGCGGTCGGCGTCGACGAGCAGCTCCAGCCCGGAGAGGTCCGGGTCCGCGGGGAGGACGAGTCCGGCGTCCGCCGCGAGCGGCCATCGCTCGTCGGAGTCCTCGACTGCCAAGCCGCTCAAGGTGGATGAGGCCGTGGCCGTCGCCCGCAGGGCCAGGTCCTCCGGGTCCGTCGAGGCGAGGCCGATGAGCGAGGCATCCTGGCGCAGCAGCGCCCTGTGCAGCTCGGGTACGGGGAGTTCGCGCGGGGTGACATCCCCGATGGCGCAGAGTGCCGCCGCCGTGCCGGCAGCCTGGCCGATCGTGGCGCAGGTCGCCATGACGCGGGTCGAGCCGAAGGCGACATGGCTGGCGGAGATGTTGCGCCCGGCGAAGAGCAGGTTCGCGGTGTTCACCGAGTAGAGGCTGCGGTACGGAATGTGGTAAATGCCGTCCGCGTAGAGCTGTCTGGCGCCTGCCTCGGTGGCGAACATGCCCTGCGGCGGATGCAGGTCGATCGACCAGCCGCCGAAAGCGACCCGGTCGGCGAACTCGGTCTGGCCGAGGATGTCGCCCTGGTGCAGGACGTAGTCGCCGAGGAAGCGCCGGTATTCCCGTTTGCCGGGGACCGAGCCCACCCACTCCAGGGTCATGTTCGCCGCGTCGAAGTCGCCGGAGTTCTTGATGTGGTCCCAGATGCCGTGGATCACGGACCACAGCTCGTCACGGATGTGTTCGTTGTCGTGGACGGTGTCGAGCTCGCCGCCGAACTCGATCCACCAGTACGCGCAACCGTTGTCGCCCGCCTTGATGATTCGGCGCTGCGGGATGGAGGTCTGGGTGATGTCCTTGGCGAAGTTCGGCGGCACGAATTTGACCGGGTGACCGGCATCCTTCGTATAGAAGAGGAGGGTTGAGCCCAGGGTGATGTCATCGGCCGTCTCCGGAGCCCATGCCTCGTCGTACTCGGCGCGCGATTCCCGGCCGATGCGGTGGTGGGCGCCCGCCAGGTGGCCGATCAGGCCGTCTCCCGTGCAGTCGAGGAAGAGGGAGCTCTCGAAGCGTATCCGCCGCTCCGAGCCCATCATCCAGCCGGTGACCGAGGTGATCCGCCGGGCCTCGTCGGGACCTTCGGCATCGACCTCGCGCACGTCGGTGTTGAGGTAGAGCGTGATGCCGGGCTCGGCGCGCACGGCATCCAGGACCACGGCGTCCCAGTAGTAGGGATTCCCGTCCGGGTTGCGGAACTGGTTCTCCACGAGCAACTCGCCCATGATGCCGCCCTCACGGGCATGGTGATTCTTGCCGTGGCCGGTCGCGCCGCACACCCAGACCCGGACCTCGCTGCTCGCGTTGCCGCCGAGCACCGGCCTGTTGTTGATCAGCGCGACGCTCCGGCCGAGCCGGGCCGCGGCGATCGCCGCGCAGACCCCGGCCAGGCCGCCGCCGACGACGGTGATGTCGTGCCGTGCGGTTTCATTCCTCATGTCGTACGTCACTTACTTCCAGTCGGGATTGGCGGCGAGACCGTAGTAGATGCGCGGGGCACCGTCGAGGGTGAGGGTGATCTTGCCGCGGGAGGCTTTCAGAGAGCGCTCCTGGCCGATGCAGTTCAGCTCCCGCACCGTGCCGTTGACCGTCCCCGAGTGGGCGACAACCGCGGTCCTGGTCGTCCAGGTGTCGATCCAGGGCTCGGGCGATGCGTACCAAGGATCCTCGCCGTGCTCGGAGTTGAGGATGTACCCGTCCTTGCGGCTCCAGATGATCGACACCGGTCCTTCGGGAGTGGTGAAGAGGAGCCCCTTGATGTCCTGGTCCGCGAAGGCGAGATGCCGGACGAACTCGGCCTCGTCCAGGACCCGGGCGGCGGTCGCGAAGGCGAGGAGCGAGGGCTTGGCGCTGGTGTCGCGGTTCATCAGGCCGTAGTGGTACTCGGGATTGGCCGGGTCGGCCTCCTGGGGGTGGTGGATCGTCGAGTCGTGCAGCTGGTACCAGTTGACGGCGCGCACCTTCTCGGACTTTGCGAGAGCGAGCGTGAGCAGCGTGTTCTCGGCGGCGTGACGGTAGGTGTCGCTCCACCACGCGTTGGGCCGGGTCGGTGCGTATGCCTCGGTGAGCCACAGCTCCTTGTCGCCGCCGTACTCCTCCAGGACCTGGTTCGCTTTGCGCAGCGCACCGAGGAAGTTCCAGTACGAGCCGGACGACCCTTGCGTCCACTCCTCGGGCGGCGGCGCGAAGTCGGGCGTGAAGTTGCCGCGACCGGGGTGGAAGGCGAAGGCGTCGATGAGGTCCCAGCCGCCCGCGTCATGGAAGTTCTTGGTCCATACGTAGTCCATGCCGCCGAGGCCGGCGTTCATGACCTTCATCCGCGAGCCCGCCGCGTCAAGGCGCGTGGTGACCTGGCGCAGACCGTCCCGGACGTAGGCGTCGGCGCCGCGGCCCGACATCCAGGGCTGGTTGACCTCGTTGCTCACCTCGAAGTACGCGGCCTCGGCGTCCAGGGCCTTGGCGACATTCGTGTCGGCCCAGGCTGCGATCTGCTCCGGACTACCGCCCACTGGGATGCCGCTCAGCTCCACGTTGTGCCCGATGCCGTTCGCGTCCAGAGTCGCGGTGTCGAGGCCCGGGGCGCCTGCGTAGGCGATGCGGATCCACTTGATGCCGAGCGTCTTGACCAGCCCGAGTACGGCGTCCTTGCCGGGCTCAAGCAGCCAGGGGTAGTTGGCAAGGCCGAACATCGACTCCTTGCCCGCCTTGTACGTGAACTCCGGGAGCACGCCCAGATTCGTGCGGGCCAGCGCCTTGTTGCTGCCGCTGACCGCCTCCACCTCGGTGAACACGATGTTCTGCGAGGGCGAGGTGAGGGGAAAGGAGGCGTTCCAGGCGGCGCCCGCCGCCAGGTTCTTGGAGAGCGTTCCACCGGCGATCTTCTTGCCGCCGAAGTCCCGCGCCCACCAGGTGAGCGTCACCGTCCTGGCCGCGGCGGAGCCGTTGACGACCTGCGCCTTGAGCGTCATCGTCTGCCCGGCCGCCTTGTAGAGGTTGAACGGCTGGTCGGTCCACACCTCCACGCCGAGGGGCCTCTTGGCAGCGAGCGCTCCCGCCCCGCGCGGCCGCAGATCGCCGAGGACCAGATCAGCCGCGGTGACCGCGGTGCCCGCGCCGGTCGAGGTGCCGGGGGAATGGACCCATGTGGCGTTCGTACTCGCGGGGTTGGTGGACGAGAGGCAGAAGAAGCCCTTCGATCCCGCCCACGTCTCCACGTACGCGCCGCCCGCGTTCACCTCGTACGGAATGCCACCTCGGGCATCCCGCTCCCAGACGGTCAGCGCTTCGTACGACTCCGCCGCGCTCGCCCCGTACACCGTGCGGGAGAACATGAAGCCGGCCGGTGTGAGCGTGCTGGAGCCGCCGACCTCCCACTTCATGTGTGCCTTGTGAGGGGTGACGTCGAAGGTGCCGCGCACGGTGACTCCGGACGTGCCGCTCGCCATCGTGTACGTGACCTGAATCGCGGGCCGCCCGTCGGGGAGCGTGATCCGGGCGGGCGTACCGCCGAAGGTGCGCTGCTGGCCGAGCGTGGTGTCCTTGATCATGAAGTGGCTGAGCAGGATGCGGTCGGCGCCCGCACCGTCCTGCACGAGGACGCTGCCGTCGCTACGGCCGACCAGGGTGATGCCGTCGGCCTCGATGGTGATCGGTTCCGCGGCGTACGCGGGAACGGTCGGCAGCAGTGCGGCGCCGGTGGCGACGGCGGTGCCCTGGATGAATCTGCGGCGGGCGACTGACATGGAGGTGCCCTTCTCTTGGTCGGGGTGTTCCGGATGCTCCGAATGTTCCGAAGCGGAAGGCATGTTGGGGGAGTTGAGAGCTCGGCCGTTGGCTCCGGTGGAACTCAGCCCTTGACTCCGGTGAAGCCGAGCCCGGCGACGATGTACTTCTGGCAGACGACGAAGACGAGCACCGGCGGGGTGACGGCGAGCACCATCGCGGCCATCAGCTGGTCCTGCGGAGCCTGCATGGCGAGCTGCGCGAGAGCGACGCTGATCGGCTGCTTCTCGGGGTCGGTGATGGCCACCAGCGGCCAGATGAAGTCCTTCCAGGAGTGCATCACCGCGAGCAGACTGATCACGGCGAGCACCGGCTTGCTCATGGGCAGCACGATCTTGGTAAGCAGTTGCCAGGTACTCGCCCCGTCGACCCGCGCCGCGTCGAACAGCTCTTTCGGCAGGGCGTCGAAGAACTGCTTGGCGAGTAGCACCGTGAAGGCGTTCGTGCCGGCCGGCAGCCAGATCGCCCAGTAGGTGTCGCCCAGGTTGAGGTGCAGGAACGGCACATCGATCACGGTCATGAAGAGGCTGACCATGTTCACTGTGTACGGCACGAACATGGTGGCGAGGATCGCCCCGTAGACGGCCTTGCCGAACCTCGGCCTGAGCACCGAAAGGGCGAAGCCCGCCGTGGCCGAGACGAACAGCTGCACGAACCACGATCCGCCGACCACCAGGAACGTGTTCATCAGATAGCGGCCGACACTCAGATCGGTGTATGCCGTCGAGAAGTTGCCCAGGGCCGGCCGGTCCGGCCAGAGGGCCAGGGGCTGAGTGGTGAGCTCGGTGGGCGGTGAGACCGCGCCCTTGACCATCCAGTACAGCGGTCCGATGCCGATGAGCAGCAGCAGGATCAGGGTGAGCACCTGGATGGAGCGCACTGAGGCGCGTACGCCGGGGCGTTGGCGGTCGTTGGCGGAGACGAAGGTGGTGAGCGTGGTCATGACGTGCTCCAGCTGCGGGTGGCCCGCAGATAGACCGCGGAGAGCAGGGCGAGGGCGAGCACCATCAGGAAGGAGAGCGCGGCGGCCTGGCCGTACTCGCCGTCCTGGAAGGCGTACCGGAAGATCAACAGCAGGACCGTGAGGGTGGAGTTCTCGGGTCCGCCGCCGGTGAAGACGTACGGCTCGGTGAAGACCTGCACCGTGTTGATCAGCTGGACGAGCAGCAACAGACCGATGACAGAGCGGAGTTGGGGAAGCATCACATGCCAGATCCGCCGCCAGATCCCGGCGCCGTCCACCTCGGCGGCCTCATAGAGTTCGCCGGGGACGCCGACCATCGCCGCGAGGTAGATCAGGACGGCGCCGCCCATGCCCGCCCAGGTGGCCTCCAGGACCAGCGAGAGCATGGCGCTGTCGGAGGACTCCAGCCACGAGTACGGGCCGAGCCCGACCATGCCGAGGACGTTGTTGAAGAGCCCGCTCCCAGGATCGTAGAACCACTTCCAGAGCAGGATCGCCACTACTGGCGGGATGACCACCGGCAGATACACCAGGAAGCGGTAGACGCCCGCGCCGCGCCGCACCGTCGACATGATCGCGGCAAGGATCAGCGGCGCCGGGAAGCCGATCAGCAGGCCGAGGACCACGAAGAACAGGGTGTTCCCGACGGCAGTGCCGAGCAGTGGATCGTCGAAAAGGGCACGGAAGTTGTCCAGGCCGACCCAGGCCGCGGGCTCGACCAGGTTGGTCTTCTGGAAGCCGAGCAGCAGGCTGCGCACGATCGGCCACCAGGCGAAGAGCCCGAAGATCAGCAGCGCGGGGACGAGGAACAGCCAGGCCGTGAGCTGTTTGCGGGCGCCGGTGCCACGCCGCCGCTGCGGCAGGGTTCGCGGCGCGGGCTCCTTGGACACAGCGGCCGGGCGCCGGGACGGAGTGAGCAGGGCCATGGGGCGGCTACTTCTGGTCCGCGGCGAGCTTGGCATTGACGTCCTTCTCGGCCGAGGCCAGCAAGGAGTCGATGTTGGCGTCGCGCTTGGTGAGCACCGCCTGGACCACCGGGTCGAGCGCGGTGTACACCTTCTGCGCCTGGTACGGCGGCTCCGGCTTCAGCTTCAGCGTGGAGATGCCGTCGATGTACGGCTTGAAGTTCTGCAGCTTCACATTGATGTACGGCTTGATCGCGGCGTCGATCTCGGTCTGCCGTTTCTTGTCGAAGACCGGCAGCGTCGGCACGCCCACCGCGGACTTCGGGTCAGCAGAGAGCGCCTTGGCCTGTTCGGCGGCGATGTCGGTGCTGTACTGCGGCTTGGCATAGGCGAAGGTCAGCCACTCGACGGCGGCTGCCGTGTGCTTCTTGTCGGCGGACTTCGGGACCATATAGATGTCGCCGCCGGTGAGTGTCGCGTCGCCGCCGGACTGCGGCATCGGGGCCACTCCGAAGGCGTCGGTGTTCTCCATGCCGAACTGCATCTTCGCCAGTCGGTACGTCCCCGGGCTGCCCATGAACATGCCGACCTGCCCGGCCGCGAACTGCTTGATCACGTCGTTCTGATTGTTGAGCAGGGTTTTGCCGAGCGAATCGTCCTTCCAGCGCATGTCCTTGAGCAGCCGCAACCCCTTCTTCGTCGGCTCCCCGGTGAGCGTAGCGGTGTACTTGCCACCCTGCTCCTTCTCCAGCTCGCCACCGAAGGCGTAGGACAGCATCGTCAGCTGCCAGCCGCCCTGGTTGTCCTTGGACTCGTGGACGAAGCCCGCCTTGCCGGTCCGGTCGCTGATCCTCTTGGCGGCGGTGCGGACTTCCGCCCAGGTGGTCGGCGGTCTGTCGGGGTCGAGGCCGGCCTTCTCGAAGAGCTCGCGGTTGTAGACCAGGCCCTGGGCGTACGGATTCTGCGGTATGCCGTACACGTCGTCGGCGCTGTCGGTCAGCGGCTGGAGGACCTGAGGGTTGAACTCCTTGAAGTGCTTCCACTCCTTGAGCTGCCCGGTGATCGGCTGGACCTGCTTCTGCTGGATGAGCCGCTGCGGCTCGGTCAGCGGCACCTTGATGACGTCCTCGACATTGCCGCCGGACAGTTTCGCGGAGAACGTCAGCGGGTCGAAGACCGTGGTCGAACCCTTGACCTTGATGCCCGGGTTGGCCTTCTCGAAGTCGGCCACCTGCTTCTTGAACAGGGCGACCCCGGGCTTGTCGGTGGCCGGCGGCATGCCCTGCACCCGCAGCACGAGATCGCCGTCCCCGCCGGCGCGGCTCGGGGTGAGGGAGGAACAGCCCGCGAGGGTCGCGGTCAGCGCCATGCAGCCAAGTATGGCCGCACAGCGGGAGTTTCTGGGCATAACGGCTCCAAGAAGGGCAGGAGTGGGCTCGGTGCGGTGTAGTGCGGTGCTTTGCTCGTTGTGGTGGTGCGGCCGTGGATCAGTGGGCGGGTGCGGGGCCCGTCGAGGCGCGGGGGATCAGGCGGGAGCCGATCTCGACAAAGGGGGAAGTGACTTCAAGTCCTTGTCCAGTACGTCCTGTTGTGCTCGCGATCGTCTCGATCAGGAGGTCCCCCGCCCGCGTGGCGATCTCTTCGGGGTCGATCCTGATCGTGGTGAGGCCGGGGGTGGAGACGGAGGCGAGCAGCGTGTCGTCGATGCCGATGACGCTGACGTCGCGCGGCACGCTTACGCCGAGGTTGGCCATCTGGTGCAGCACGCCGAGGGCGACCAGGTCGTTGTGGGCGATCACGGCCGTCGCATCGTGGGCGGCGACGAGGGTGGCGGCGTGCACGCCTGTCTCGAACCGCGGCTCGTACGGGCCGAGCTCGGACAGGGAGAGGTCGAGCGCTTCGAAGGACTCCTGGATGGACTTCCCGCGGCTCAGCTCGGCGCGGGACGCGTTGATGAAGATGCAGCGCCGATGACCGTACGCCTTCAACTGCTCGGCGGCCTGCGCGATGCCGGCGGACAGTGAGATCCGGACCTCGGGGATGCCCGGCACGTGACGGTTCACCACCACCAGCGGCATCCGGCCCGCGAGTTCATGGAGCCGGTCCTCGGTGAGGGTGGAGGCCCACAGGATCAGGCCGTCGACCCGCTTCGATACGGCCGCGATGGCGGCCAGCTCGTCCGCCTCGCGCTCGTCGCTGTCGGCGACCAGAACCGTGTAGCCCAGGTGCCGGGCGCGGGCCTGCATCGCCTTGATGATCGGAGGGAAGAACGGGTTGGCGATGTCCGGCACAATCAGGCCGAGCGTTCCGGTGCCGCCGCCGCGCAGTGAACGGGCCGCCGGGTTGGGGGAGTAGCCGAGCTTGGCCGCGGCGTCGAGGATGCGCTGCCGCGTCGTCGGCTGCACCTGGTCGGGTGCGGTGAACGCACGGGACACCGTCGACACCGAGACGCCCGCGGCGCTCGCCACCTCCCGGATCGTGACTGCCACGGACGGCCTCCTCGTCGACTTGAGCCGGGGGACCCCGGTCGTCTCGCATCTGGATCCTGCGAATGCGGTTGATGTTTGCGAACGTTCCCATGGCGTGTCAAGACGTGTGTCAGGACTATTTCATCGAGGAAAACCTTCTGGTTGCACGGGTCTTGCGCTTCGACTCGACTGCTGCCGATGATGTGTTCTCAAGAACGGCACTGAAATTGCGGGAACGTTTTCATAGAGGAGTGGAATGAAGATCACCGGCCTGGAAGTGCTGACTCTCCCCGACCACGGCGACAGCATGATGCTGGTCGTGGTCGACACCGACGAGGGCATCCACGGCCTGGGCGAGGTCGGCATCAGGTCGCGCCAACGGGCGGTCGCGGGGGGGCTCGAGCACCTCGCGGAGCTGATCGTCGGCGAGGACCCGCGACGGATCGAGCACCTCTGGCAGGTGATGTTCCGGCGCGGGTTCTTCCCCGCCGACCGCATACTCGGCGCTGCCGTCGCTGCGGTGGACGTGGCACTCTGGGACATCCGCGGCAAGGCGCTCGGCGTACCGGTGCATGAGCTCCTCGGCGGCCGGGTGCGTGATCACGTACCCGCCTATGTGCATGTCGGCGACGGCTACCACGACCGCGCGTGGTTCCTGGACCGCTGCCGCGACCTGGTCGCCGAGGGCTGGCGCCATCTGCGGTTCGCCTCGCCGCACGACGCCGACGGCACGCTTGACGCACGCCGCTGCCTGCGCGACTCGGTCGACCTCTTCCACCAGGTGCGGGACGCGGTCGGCGACGAGGTGGAGCTGATCCTCGACGTCCATACGCGCCTGGATCCGCCGGAGGCGCTGACCCTGTGCCGGGAGATCGAGGCGGCCCGCCCGTACTTCGTCGAGGACCCACTGCGCTGTGAGAACCCGGACAGCTACCGCATGCTGCGGGCCCGCACCGGCGTACCACTGGCCGCAGGTGAGCAGTACGGCTCCAAATGGGAGTTCAGGACACTCATCGAGGACGACCTCATCGATTACGCGCGCGTGGATGTCGGGGTGGCCGCGGGCCTGACCGAGGCGAAGAAGATCGCGGCGATGGCGGAGACCCACCACATCAAGCTCGCCACCCACAACCCGCTCGGCCCGGTCACTGCCGCCTCCTCGCTCCAACTCAACCTGGCCTGCCCCAATGTGGCGATCCAGGAGCACCAGACCGACCTTGATCCGGCCGTCGCCGCCCTCTTCACCGCGCGGCCGACGATCCTGCCGGGGCGGGTGGAGCTGAGTGAACTGCCGGGCATCGGCGTCGACATCGACCGGAAGGGGGCGCGGCGGTATCAGGCCGCGGCGGCCGAGCGCCCGCACTTGCGCACGGCGGACGGGGCGTTTACCAACTGGTAGCCGCGCAGGGCCGGAACGTGCAGGCCTTTGACGTGGCCACCGGCGCGGGCCCGGACCTGACTCCTTCGCCCCGCCGTATCAGCCGCCGGTGTCCCTGCCGCAACACCAGAGTGGGGGCGGCGACGCTTCGTCTGCGACATAGTTGTTCCGGTTGTCCTGTCCGGCACCGCCGGACGGGGGCAACAAGCAGCCGATCCCGGCCTGTCTGAAGTCCTTCGGCGTCTTCATCGGCGGGCACAGCCGTACGCTGAGCCAAATGTTACATGTGCATGCCATTGACCAAGTTGCACACCATGACAACGGGACATTCGCATTACCGTCCCGGCGGGCCCACAACCCGCGTCTACACACTGAGCACGATCTCCGACTCCAGGAAGTGGGCGAGTTCCGTCGTGTCGTTCAGAGGAGCCGCAAGGCCGGTCGAACTGGGCCTTGTCGGCATAGCGTTCATGGGCGTGCTGGTAGGCGCGTCGGCGACGCCGGCCGGCAGCCAGGAACGCGAGAAGCTGCAGGTGACGGCCGTGTCGTCGCGGCCCGGCACGGTGTCGGGAGACGACGCCCTGATACGCGTCGAGGTGCCCGCCTCCATAGCGGCCGACGAAGTCCGGGTCGAGGTGGAAGGCCGGGACGTGACCTCGAGTTTCCGGCCCTCCGGCGACAACGCGCTGATGGGCGTGGTGAAGGAGCTGTCCAAGGGCGACAACAGGCTCACGGCCAGGGCTCGGGGCGCGGGCTCCGGACAACTGTCCCTGAAGAACCATCCGATCACGGGGCCGGTGTTCGCCGGGCCGCACGAGCAGCCGTTCGTCTGTGACACCGCCGAGTTCAAGACGGCCACCGGTGGCACCCTCGGGCAGCCGATCGACAAGGACTGCTCGGTCAAGACCCGCGTCGATTACATGTATCGCACCACGGCCGGCAAGTTCGTTCCGTTGCCCGACGAGAACGTCCGTCCCGCCGACCTGGCGACCGCCACGACGAGCGTGGGCAAGAAGGTGCCGTACATCGTCCGCGTAGAGACCGGCACCATCAACCGCGGCATCTACGAGACGGCCGTGCTGCACGACCCGAAGTCCGGTACCCCCGACCCGCTGCAGCGTGGGCCTGGCTGGAACGGGCGCCTCGTGTACGGCTTCGGAGGGGGCTGTTCCAGCGGCTGGTACATCCAGGGCCGCAACACCGTCGGCGTCATGAACGACACGTATCTGAGCAAGGGCTACGGCGTCGCATCGTCCACGCTGAACGTCTTCGGAAACAACTGCAACGACCTGCTGGCCGCAGAGACCATGAGCATGGTCAAGGAACGCTTCGTGGAGACGTACGGCGACCCGGCCTTCACCATCGGAAACGGCTGCTCCGGCGGCTCGTACCAGACCCACCAGATCGCCGACAACTACCCGGGTCTGCTTGACGGCATCCTCTCCGGCTGCAGCTTCCCCGACGTCGGCTTCGGGACGATTCACACGCTCAGCGACGCCCGGCTCCTGAACCACTACTTCAAGGAAGTCGCGCCGGACGCGTTCACCAAGGAGCAGCAGAAGGCGGTCTCCGGGTTCGGCAAGTGGGAGAGCATCGGCAGCCTGGCCCGGGCGGGCGGCCGTATCGACCCTACGGTGTTCTGCCCGCCCCAGCTGCCCGAGGGACAGCGCTACGACCCCGACACCAACCCGGACGGTGCCCGCTGTGACGTCTACAGCCACACCGTGAACGCCTACGGCAAAGTACCGGGGACCGGGAAGGCGCGCAGGCCGCTCGACAACACCGGTATCCAGTACGGACTTGAGGCCCTGAACAAGAGGACCATCGACATGGACCAGTTCATTGACCTGAACCGGCGCATCGGCGGCTTCGACGACGACGCCAAGCCCGCCGCGGAGCGCACCGTCGCCGATCCCCAGGCGGTACGGACGGCCTACCGCACGGGCCGCATGCTGAACGGCGGCGCCGGCCTCGCCGAAGTTCCGATCATCGACTACCGCGACTACACGGACGACGCGTCGGCCGGCGACATGCACATGCGCTTCCACTCCTTCTCCACCCGGGCGCGCTTGGACAAGACCAACGGCACCCACGCCAACCAGGTCATGCTCACCCGCGCCGACGGGCACGGATTCACTCTCGGCGGGATGTTGTCCGACATGGACCAGTGGCTCACCGGCATCAAGGGAGACTCCGGCAACGACGCCCCCATCGAGAAGATCGTCCGCCACAAGCCGCAGGGTCTCACGGACGCCTGCTGGACCCGTGGCATTGGTGCGAAGAAGATCACGGAGCCCCAGGTTGAGGGCATCAACAACACCGAGTGCAACACCCTCTACCCGGTGTGGACATCGCCGCGGATGGTCGCCGGAGCCGATGTGGCCAACGACATCGTCAAGTGCCGCAAGCGTCCCGTGATCCGCTCGGACTACCGAGTGTCAGTGACCGAAGGCCAGTTCAAGGATCTGAAGGCGATCTTCCGGGACGGTGTCTGTGACTGGTCCAGGCCCGGAGTGGGTCAGCAGGACCTCGCCGGTACATGGCTCTCCTTCGACCGGAAGTGACAGGATCGCGGCAGGTGAGCCAAAACAGGGGCAGGTGCGATCTCTTGCTTTGGTGTCAGTGGTGGTGAGTTCCCGCGTCCGCCCAGGTCAGCACCTGTTTCCGGGCCGCTGAAGCGTCGTCACCCGCTCTCTTCCCCCCTGTGGTCAGTGGGGGGGAGGAGAGCATCGCCGTGCGGGGCGGCCTGGCGGCTTTCCCAGCCCTGGCGGGCCGTGTCCGGTCCCGGCCGGG